>JAQVDK010000057.1 GCA_028697835.1 Eubacteriales bacterium
CATGTCAAGCAAGTACTCTAACCAGCTGAGCTAATCGACCAATTTATTTTTTTGAAATTGCATTATGTATTTTACCATACTTTTCAGCCAATTGCAATACATATTTTTTGCATATTTATATAAATATATAAGAATGTAGCCCATATGTGGTATATTTTTGAAAAAGAGGAAGGGATGGTGTTTTAATGGCGATATCATTTTGTAGAACAATTATATTATACACCATTGTCATGTGTGCAGTGCGCCTTATGGGTAAAAAGCAGGCGGGGGAGCTGGAGCCTATGGAACTTGCGGTTACGTTTATGATTTCCGACCTTGCCTCCATTCCCATGCAGGATATGGGAATACCTCTTTTGGCAGGTGTAATACCTATACTCACAATATTGATTATAGAAATCTTTTTCTCCATGTTTTCTATGAAAAACAAAACCTTTCGCCGTTTTTTGAGCGGAAAACCAAGCGTTTTAATTTATGACGGAAAAATAATGCTAAATGAAATGCGAAAAAACCGGTTTAACAGGGATGACCTTATGGAGCAGCTTCGCTTGGGCGGCACCACCAATATAAACGAAGTTAGGTATGCTATTTTGGAAACGAACGGACAACTTAGCGTTATACTAAAAAAGGACAACCAGCCTGCAACAGTAAAAGATTTGCAAAACACACCGCCACAAAAAAGCAGTAATAAAAAAAGCAAAAGCAAAAAGTAGGTGAAATTTTGAAATCAGTCATAATTGCATCGCTTATTCTCATAGTTATAATTGTAACCATTTTTTTAGTAAATTTTTATACCAATTCGGCAATAGAGGAGCTAAACCGTGCTTTTGATTTGGTAGATAAGGCGGTGGGCGAGGAAAACTGGGAAGAGGCTGCGGCTTGCTTTGATGGTTTTTTAGCCCTTTGGGATAAAAAAAAGACTGTCTTTTTCATTACCCATCATCATAATCATGTAGATGTTGTTGAAGAGTCCATACCTCTTATTAAAGTTTTTCTGGAAACAAAGGACCTGCCCCGATATCTTTCAGAGGCTGCCACATTGAAATCGGAGTTTGAGCATTTGAGGGATGCCGATAAAATTTTTACTCACAATTTGTTTTAAACTTTCGCAATTTAATGCGGTTTTTTAGGCTTGTTAACATTTTGTTCATTAAATATTTACAATTAATTGTTACAAAAGTATTGCAATTTTATTAAATTTATAATACAATATCAAACGTTAGGTATTTACAAAGGTAATAACGAGGTGATTTTTTGCTTTACGACGTAAAGACCGGACGTTTGGTTTTTGAGGCGGATGATGTTATGACTTCCTATAAAGCGCCCAAACGGCGCAGCATGATTGCTGTTTGTGAAACTAAAATTAAGCGTCCTGCTTTTGACACTGTTTTGGATGATAGTATAGAGAAAAAGCTTTCTTCATATAAAATTAAGTTTTTACCGCAAAGTGACAAAACCTTTATAAAGCGTATAATAGGATTTAGCGAAGCATTTAAAATGGTGCGTAGGTTTTCTCTGCACGTAGCTGCTACGCTAATTGTTGCTGTGATTTTTTACGGCTCTGTTGCCGCTGTTGACCTTCGCCTGGCACGAGAGGCGTTTATTGACGGCAAGGCTGTTGGGTTGGTTACAAATACGGATAAATTCGAGGCTTTGATGGAAGAGCTTAAAGCATCGGTTTCATCTACTGTGGGAACTGAAATATCTTCCGATGATAAGCCTGTATATATTTTAAGGCTGGTGTTTGGCAAGGATATTACCGACGAGTTTCAGCTTCGGCAAAACATTTTGTCAACCTTTGACGAAGTTGCCGAGGCTTATGCTATTTACCAAAACGAAAGGCTTGTTTGCGGCGCTTTGGACGAGGAAACCGCTTATGAAATGATTGAAAAGGTCAAATCAATGTATGCGGAAGACGGAGCAGACCAAAAAGTGGAGTTTGTTGACGATATCATAGTAAGGAAAGAATATATACCGGTTGGCTTTATTCGCACTGCTGAAGGTGTTTTTGACGCTCTTACGGCTACGAAAGAGGCTCCGAAAGTCTATACCGTAGCGGATAACGACACCCTTTGGGGCATTGCGAATAAATTTGGCATGTCTGTTGACGAGCTTTTTGCCTTGAACGATAATTTAAGCGAAACAATACATGCCGGACAGGAAATACACATTACAAAAAGCGAGCCTTTGATTTCCGTAAAGACCAGCTATGTTTATGAGGGAGAAAAACCAATACCCTATGAAGTTGATGAGGTTGCTGACGATTCTATGTATGTCGGCAATAAAAAGGTGATAAAAGAAGGTGTTGAGGGCAAGAAATACGTCGTTGAGGAAGTTGTTAAAATAAACGGCGAGCCTGTGGAAACAAAGGTTATAAAGGAAGAGGTTATATCCCAGCCTGTGGCGGCCACGGTTAGCGTTGGTACAAGGAAAACCTTGGCAACGGGAAGCTTTTCAAGGCCTGTTTACGGAACAATTTCTTCCCGTTATGGAAGGCGAGGAGGAAGAATGCACCAAGGACTTGACATTGCCGCCTCTACAGGAACGCCTATAAGGGCAGCGGACGGAGGAACGGTTACCTATGCCGGCTGGCAGGGTGGATATGGGTACTTAGTAATTGTCAACCATGGAAATGGTTATCAAACGTACTATGGACATTGCAGCGCCATACACGTTAAAGTAGGGCAGAAGGTGGATAAAGGAGACCACATTGCAAATGTGGGAAACACCGGAAGAAGCAGCGGCCCGCACCTGCACTTTGAAGTCAGGGCAAACGGAGTGCCGCAAAACCCTGCAAACTACGTTTCATATTAGAAAACCTGAAAAACTGCGGTAGGGCTTGACTTTTCGGACATGGGTCCGCCAAGCTTGACGAGCCGCAGTTTATTTTATATAATATAAATGTTAGTCACCCATATAATATTACAGGGGGGAATTATTATGGAAAAAACAATACTTGTTGTTGACGATGAAGAACCAATAGTTGATATACTAAGATTTAATTTAAAAAAAGAAGGATTTAAGGTTTTAGAAGCTTATGACGGGGAAGAGGCTGTAAGGATTGCTCTGGAGGAAAACCCCGACCTTATTTTGCTTGATGTCATGCTGCCTAAGATGGACGGTTTTACCGTATGCCGAAAGCTAAGAGAGCGCATTTCCACTCCTATACTTATGATTACCGCTCGAGAGGAAGAGGTGGATAAGGTTTTAGGGCTTGCCATAGGCGCAGACGACTATATTACAAAGCCTTTTTCAATCCGAGAGCTGATGGCACGGGTAAAAGCCAATTTGCGCCGCAGCGCTACGGATTTGACGTATCTTAACATGAGTGCCGACACCACCAGCATTACTCATGGTGCTCTTGAAATAAACATCGAGCGTTATGAGGTAAAAAAGAACGGTAAGGTGATAGACCTTACCTTAAGGGAGTTTGAGCTTTTGAAGTTTTTAGCCCTCCAGCCCGAAAAGATTTTCTCCAGGGAGGCGCTTCTTGAAAAAGTATGGGGCTATGAATACTATGGCGATGTAAGGACCGTAGATGTAACAATACGCCGCCTTCGCGAAAAAATCGAGGACGACCCCTCAAGCCCCAAATATGTTGTTACAAGGCGTGGCGTGGGTTATTATTTCGCTCGACAGGAAGCTTCCAATCTGTAAATAGGCTGTCCTGATTCGCTGAAGCGTTTTTCATATTCTGTCATAACGTTGCCCTCGAATTTGCTGTTGTGCAAATCGAGGGTTATATTTTTTAATCGGAAATCATTATCACAGAAGCTGTTAAGGGAAAATTCAAACAGCCGCTTGTTGTCTGTTTTTAAATGTATCCATGCATCTTCGTCCATTATCCGGCGGTATAAATCCAAAAAGTTTTTATGGGTAAGGCGGCGCTTTGCATGCTTTGTTTTAGGCCAAGGGTCGGAGAAGTTAAGGTAAATCCTTTGCACCTCGCCGCTTGCGAAAATTTCTGTTAAAAATGTTGCATCACCGACTATATAGCGAACGTTGGAAAGAGCGTTTTCCTTGCCTTTTTCCGCCGCTAAAACCAAAATATCCAAAAATTTTTCAATAGCAATAAAGTTTATATCCGGATTTCGCCTTGCCATTTCTGCAACAAAAGCGCCTTTTCCACAGCCTATTTCAAGATGTATGGGGTTTTCGTTTCCGAAAACCTCTCTCCACCTGCCTCTAAGGCTTTGCGGCTCTCTTATCCAAAGATGGCCGCAGTCTTCAAGCCGGGCGGCTGCATTTTTCCTTTTTCTCATTCTCATTGATTTTTTATCCTCCTGCTTTTTATTTGTCAGGCATAAACAGGGCTAATGCCGCTCCGGCCGCCATGCCCAAAACCATCCAAAGGCGGGGAAGAAATTCCTTAAGCCGAAAAACGGCCAAAACCGCAACCAAACCGCAAAGCCCTTGGGACAGGGCAGGAGGTTTTATAAACGAGCCTTTAAGCAGCAAAACTGCACAGGCACCATAGCAAAATCCGAGCGCTATCTCGTTGATTGCTTCCATTGTTTTTTTCAATTAGCCTTACCTCTTTTCTTTTTGTTAATTCAAATTTTCGTGTATAATACCCCAAATTTCGTTGTTTGCAAAGCCTTTGCTCCATGATGCCAAGCCTGCTAAATTATACTTTTTAATAAGGTTTATTCTGTTTTTCATGGAGGTTTCATCCTCCAGCCATATTTCAAAGGTAACGCCATCCTTTACCCATGTGGCATAGTTTTGTCCGGTACGCTCGTCATAGAGTATCTCGGCTCCTGCCTCACGGACTCTATTCATGGCGGTATCAAAGCCTATGGCAGAGCTTTTTATAACCTTTCCGTTTTGCGACTGCCAAAGGCGTGTGTAAAACGGTACGCCCAAGATAAGCTTTTCTGCGGGAACTTCCTTTAGCGTAAGAAGGATTGAATTTTCAACCCAGGGCATATCCCCCACACTGCCTGCCTTTGAGCTGAATGTTCCGTTTTGGTCATAAGCCATAAGCATAATATAATCGGAGTTTTCTGCCAAAGCCGCCCTGTCATAGCCAAGGCTCCAAGGCCCCCCGGTAGGCTCGTATTTTGTAACGTCAACGGACAATACAGCGCCCAGCTCCTGAGTAACCTTATACATTTTTGCCACAAGGGCGGTGTATGCATCCTTGTCGGAGGGCAGAATGTTTTCAAAGTCCATGTTTATCCCGTCAAGTTTATATTTTATTATCATCTCACGCATTTGGGCAACCGCCGAATCCACCGCATCTATATCGTTTAAAAACCTGCTGTTGTTGTTTGCGGAAAAGTCGTTTGATTTAAACAGTGCCCAAACTTCCATACCTTGACTGTGAGCATTTTCAACATACTCATGGTTTGCAATGTCTTGCAGATAGTAGTTGTTGTTTCCTGCAAGCTTGTATTCATAGCTCTTTGGCTTCTCGTCGGCATCTAAACTGCGAACTCTAAACCAAGTGGGCGAAACCACATTAAGCCCGGTCATGCCGGTGCCGGGGCTTTTAACATCTTTTGAGTAAAGGTGGTCCCATGTAAGGTTGTAATATTGCCCTTTTGCAGGGGGAGTGGGGATTTCCACTTCAACTCCCATCATCCTGCCTATCATGGCGGCGGTTTCGCCCCTTGTTGCGTACCTTTTAGGACCAAAAGTCCCATCGTCATACCCGCTTATCAGGTTGTTGCTTACGGCTGCCCAAAGCTCGTCGTAGTACATATAGTCCTCGGTTATATCCTTAAAGGAGACTTTGGCGTCCTTCTTTGGTCTAAGCTCCAGAGCTCGAGTTAGCATAAGCACAATATGCTCCCTGGTTATAGGGCTTTGTGGCTCTAAATTTCCTAAATCGTCGCCCAGTACAATGCCCTTTTGCTTGGCAAACGAGGCGATGTCATAGTACCAAGAGCCAAACTTTACATCGGCAAAGCTTTTCCCGCCTTCGGGAATATCTTTTTCGTCATACATGGTCCGAATAAGCAGGGCAAGGAATTCCGCTCTTTTAATGTTGTCGTCAAGATGGGCATATCCCAGGTCATCCCCATAGAATATCCCCATTTTATTAAGCGCCAGCGCGTACTCCCCGGCCCAGTGGTTGTCCGTACCCAAAAGAGCGGACGCACTTGCACCAAACAAGGCGCACGCAAACAGCACAGACAAAATCACTGCCGCAAACCTTTTTGCCATTTATATCTCCTCCGTAAGATTCATAGTATCATTATAACAGATATTTCGACATTTGTATTTTACAATTCCGTTTCAAGCCTATATATTTAATGTAAAAGGTGAAAATTTTTTAATAAAAAAATATTGACAAAATATGAAGATGTGCTATAATGAACATATGAACAACTATTCATATGAAAGGGTGATATGGTGAAAAGCAGGAAAGACAGACCTGCCACGGGGCAGGAGGTTGCCAAAAAAATGCTCAAGGATGAGATTTTGTACGATGTTGCGGAGCTTTTCAAGGTTTTTGGCGACACAACCCGTACAAAAATCATATGCGCTCTTTTACAAAGCGAAATGTGTGTGCAGGATATTGCCGAGGCGGTCGGAATGACCCAGTCGGCTGTGTCTCATCAGCTTAGGATACTGCGCCATGCCCGCTTGGTGCTTGTGCGCCGGCATGGCAGGCTTTCTTACTACTCCCTTGGGGATAACCATGTAAGAAAGATATTTACCTTGGCGGTGGAGCACACCTTGGAATAAAAAGGAGGTGCAATGTTTTGACAAAATGCTGCAAGAAACCAAAACAAACAAACGAAGACGGCTGCTGCAAAGGATGCTGCAGTCTTGATATACAAAACCATGAAGAAAATAACATAAAGATAGTGGCATTTAGGCTTATTTTTGCAGGAGTGTTTTTTGCACTTGCGATTTTTCTGAAAGACAACCTGATTTTGTCTGCGCTAAGCCTGATAATCGCAGGATATGACATTGTTTGGCGTGCTGTAAAGAATATTTTAAAAGGTCAGGTTTTTGATGAAAACTTTTTAATGACCATTGCAACCGTTGGAGCCTTCTTTATAGGCGAAAATACTGAAGGTGCCGCAGTTATGCTGTTTTATCAGGTTGGCGAGCTGTTTCAGGAAATGTCGGTGGACCGCTCTCGAAGGGCGATTGCCTCCCTTATGGACATAAGGCCGGATTTTGCCACATTACCGGGCGGGATGCAGGTGCCGCCCGAAACAGTTAGAATTGGTGATTTGATTATTATTAAGCCCGGGGAAAAAGTTCCGTTAGACGGTGTTGTCACAGAAGGCAGCGCGTCGGTGGATACCTCGCCCCTTACGGGTGAAAGTATGCCAAAGGACGTGCAAAAAGGCGACGAGGTTTTAAGCGGAAGCCTGTGTATTAACGGACTTCTTACAGTTAGGGTGACGAGGGAATATACACAGTCCACCGTTTCTAAAATTTTGGAGCTTACCCAAAATGCAAGCAGCCAAAAAAGCCCGACGGAAAAATTTATCACAAAATTTGCCAGGGTTTACACTCCAATTGTTACAGCTTTTGCAGTAATTATTGCAACATTGCCGCCTTTGGTGCTTGGGCAGCGGTTTTCGCCATGGATTTACAAGGCGCTGGTGTTTTTGGTTGTGTCCTGCCCGTGTGCGCTGGTTATTTCCATTCCTCTTGGATTTTTCGGCGGCATAAGCCGGGCTTCAAGGCGGGGGATTTTGGTAAAGGGCGGAAACTATTTGGAAGCACTTCGCAATATCGACACTGTTGTGTTTGACAAAACGGGAACCCTTACAAAAGGCGTATTTAAGGTGTCGAGGGTGGAAGGAGCGGATAATTTGTTGGAAATTGCCGCCCATGCGGAATATTACTCCAACCACCCCATTGCAAAAAGCATTGTAAGCGCCTTTGACGGAGATATTGGCCAAGAGCGTATCAGCAATTACATCGAAATTGCAGGCTTTGGGATTAAGGCGGTTATTGACGGAGTGGAAGTTTTTGCGGGCAACGAAAAGCTTGTGGCAAACGCTCCAAAACTTGATGATACAGCAGTTTTTATAAGTATAGGTGGAGAGTATGCAGGCTATATCACCGTAGAGGACGAGATAAAAAGCGATGCCATTGGCATTGCCAAGGCACTTAAAAAATACGGTGTTAAAAAGACGGTTATGCTAACCGGTGACAACCAATATATAGGCAAAAAGGTTGCCAAAGAGGCAGGAGTTGACGAAGGGTACTACTCGCTGCTTCCTCAAGACAAGGTAGAAAAGATGGAGCAAATCGGCAAAGATTCTTCAACCCTGTTTGTAGGTGACGGGATAAACGACGCACCATCCCTTGCAATGGCTGATGTTGGCGTGGCAATGGGGGGCGTTGGCAGCGATGCGGCGATTGAAGCGGCAGACGTTGTTATTATGACCGACGAGCCTTCCAAAATTACCGATGCTATATCCGTTGCAAGGTTTACAAACAAAGTGGTATGGCAAAATATTATTTTTTCAATTTCGGTTAAGGTTTTGGTAATGATTTTGGCTGCAACGGGGTTTGCGTCCATGTGGTATGCAGTTTTCGCGGATGTAGGAGTTGCCTTCTTGGCGGTACTTAACGCCATGAGGCTTATATATAACAAATCATTTTAAAAATGGAGGTTTTAAAAGTTTATGGGTATGACAATGACACAAAAAATTCTTGCCCACAGCGCAGGTAAGGATTGCGTTAAGGCAGGCGAGCTTATCACCGCCAAATTGGACTTGGTTTTGGGAAATGACATAACTTCCCCTTTGGCAATCCAAGAGTTTGAAAAAATTGGTCTTGGAAAGGTTTTCGACAAGGACAAAATTGCCTTGGTTCCCGACCATTTCTGTCCAAATAAGGACATTAAATCGGCCGAGCAGGCAAATGTTGTCCGCCAATTCGCAAGAAAATATGACATTACCAACTACTTTGAGGTTGGGCAAATGGGAATCGAGCATGCCCTTATCCCTGAAAAAGGCTTGGTGACTGCAGGCGATGTGGTTATAGGTGCGGACTCTCACACCTGTACCTATGGCGCTTTGGGCGCATTTTCAACAGGCATTGGCAGCACCGACATGGCGGCAGGCATGGCAACGGGCGAGCTTTGGTTTAAGGTTCCCGATGCCATTAAGGTTGTGCTAAAGGGCAAAAAGAAAAATATGGTAAGCGGCAAGGATGTTATCCTTCACCTTATCGGAAAAATCGGCGTCGAAGGCGCAAGATATATGAGCCTTGAGTTTACGGGCGAAGGCGCTTTAGACCTTTCCATTGACGAGCGCTTTACCATTGCCAACATGGCAATTGAAGCAGGCGCTAAAAACGGTATTTTCCCTGTTGACGATGTTACTTTGGAGTATATAAACGCCCATTCCAAAAAACCATACAAGGTTTTCGAGGCGGACGAGGACGCTTCCTATGCAAAGGTTGTAGAAATCGACCTTTCGACTCTTGACTATACTGTTGCGTGCCCTCACCTTCCGTCAAACACAAAAGAAATCGCAAACCTTGGCGACATTAAAGTTGACCAGGTAGTTATCGGCTCCTGCACAAACGGAAGAATTGAGGACCTTCGTGTTGCAGCAAAGATTTTAAAAGGCAAAAAGGTGCATAAAAACGTTAGGTGTATTGTGTTCCCTGCCACTCAAAAAATATATCTTGACGCAATTTCCGAAGGGCTTATTCAAACTCTTGTAGAAGCCGGCGTAGCAGTTTCCACACCCACTTGCGGACCATGCCTTGGCGGTCATATGGGTATTTTGGCAAAGGGTGAAAAATGCGTTGCAACCACAAACAGAAACTTTATCGGCAGAATGGGGCACATAGAAAGCGAAGTTTATCTGGCAAGCCCTGCTGTTGCGGCAGCTTCTGCCGTTACAGGCAAAATTTCAGCTCCCGAGGAGGTATTATAATGGTACTTAAAGGTAAAACACATATTTTTGGCGACAATATCGACACAGACGTTATTATTCCGGCAAGATATCTTACAACCGTTGACCCAAATGAGCTTGCAAAAAATTGTATGGTTGACATTGATGCCGATTTTGCAGGCAGAGTACAAAAAGGCGATATTATGGTTGCCGGTCTTAACTTTGGCTGCGGCTCATCTCGTGAGCATGCTCCCATTGCAATTAAGGGAAGCGGTGTATCATGTGTAATTGCACGCTCCTTTGCAAGGATTTTTTACCGAAATGCAATAAATATCGGGCTCCCGATTTTAGAGTGTGACGAAATTCTTGACGAGATGAATGCAGGCGACGAGCTTGAGGTGGATTTGGCAAAAGGTGAAATTACAAACCTTACCACAGGCAAAAAATATTCGTCCGAGCCATTTCCCGAATTTATGCAGGAAATCATAGCTGCAGGCGGAGAAATTGCTTATCTTCGAAAGAAATTTGCGAAACAGGAGGCGTAAAATACCGTGGTAAAGAATATAGCTGTAATTGAAGGCGACGGCATAGGTATTGAAATTATTGCCGAAGGCGTTCGAGTACTTAAAAAAATAGAAGAAAAATTTGGACACACTTTTAACCTAAACTATGTTGAAATGGGCGGGTGCGCCATTGACAAGTATGGAGTTGCCCTGCCTGACGAAACCTTGGCTGCCTGCAAGGCGGCGGACGCTGTGCTTTTGGGTGCGGTAGGTGGACCCAAATGGGATGACCCCACCGCAAAGGTAAGGCCCGAGCAAGGTCTTTTGGGACTTAGGGCAGGGCTTGAATGCTTTGCAAATATACGCCCCGCAAAGGTTTACAAGGCTTTGGCAGCCGCCTCGCCTCTTAAAGACAGCATAATTTCAGACGGTTTTGACATTGTTGTTGTAAGGGAGCTTACCGGCGGAATTTACTTTGGCGAAAGGGGCAGGGACGGCGACAGCGCCTATGATACCGAAAAGTATTCCGTTTATGAAATAGAGCGCATTGCCCGTGTGGCGTTCAACCTTGCAATGGGCAGGAAAAAGATTGTACACTCCGTCGACAAGGCAAACGTTCTTGAAAGCTCAAGGCTTTGGAGGGAAACCGTTGCAAAGGTTGCAAAAGAATATCCCGAGGTTGAGCTTGTGAACATGCTTGTGGATAATGCTGCAATGCAGCTTGTCAGAAACCCTGCACAGTTTGACGTTATGCTGACCAGCAATATGTTTGGCGACATTCTGTCCGACGAAGCAAGCCAAATTACAGGCTCCATCGGAATGCTTGCCTCTGCCTCCACAGGCGCAGGAACAAGAGGGCTTTATGAGCCCATTCACGGAAGCGCTCCGGATATTGCAGGTCAAAACAAGGCAAACCCAATTGCTACCATCCTTTCTGTAGCCATGATGCTGGATATTTCTTTTGGTCTTAAAGAGGAAGCTGCCACAATTGACAATGCCGTAAACTCCGTTTTGGAAGATAACTATCGTACAATAGACATTGCCTCGGAAGGCAGCGTTGTTTTAGGTACCCAGGAGATGGGCAAATTAATTGCCGAGCGCATATAGTGGGCAGCGCCCACGGGCTGTTTTATAGGCAAGCGCCCAGCGGGTATGCACCCGCAGGCTGTTATGGGCATGCACCCGTAGGCTTATGTGGGTATGTACTCCGTTCATTGCAAAAAAGCCGATGCCAAACCATCGGCTTTTTTGTTGTTGTCAAAATTGTGAGAATATGATAAAATATTTCATAATAATTGAATATATTATTTTTGAAAGGAAGAATATAATATGGCAGGTCATAGCAAATGGGCTAATATAAAAAGGAAAA
>JAQVDK010000058.1:0-1576 GCA_028697835.1 Eubacteriales bacterium
AAATTACAAAAAAAGCTTGACAAAAGCTTTGCATTGTGTTATTATTAACTGGCATTTAACGATAGTATTTTAGACTTTGTTAAAGAAGAAGTTGTCCGCAGGCACTTCTCACCTTACGGCCATCTGTGCTTTAAGTGTTAAACTGCTTAAACGGTTTATTTGCGGGCGGCTGTTGCTGTCCGCTTTTTTGCGTTTTTGAAAATGAGGGCAGAAGGTTTAAACGGTGTTTGGTTTTTTAAATTTTTTGGAGGTGTAATATTATTAGTAAGGAATTACTGGTTAATGAAAGAATTAAGGACAAGGAAATCCGGTTAATCGGCGCAGACGGGGAGCAGCTTGGCATTGTGTCTTTGGACTATGCCCTAAATATTGCTGCCGAGCATGATTTGGATTTGGTGAAGATTGCGCCAAAGGCAAATCCACCCGTTTGTAAAATCATGGACTATGGCAAGTATCGTTTCGAGCTTGCAAAAAGAGAAAAGGAACAGCGTAAAAACCAAAAGGTTATTACTGTTAAGGAGGTACGCATAACCCCTAACATTGACGACCATGATTTTTACACAAAGCTGGGCAATGCCAAAAGATTTTTAAAATCAGGCGACAAGGTTAAGGTTACTGTTCGTTTTAGAGGAAGAGAGGTTACTCATTCGTCTTTGGGCGAAGCCTTGCTTACGCGCTTTGGTGAAGAGATTAAGGAGTTCGGCACCGTTGAAAAGAGACCTAAACTCGAAGGAAGAAGCATGATTATGGTCATCTCTCCCCTAAACAAATCATAACAGGTTTTATGCGGGGATTTATAATAATGATGATATTTTTGTGCCCAAGCGGCACATTTAATTATGAAAGGAGAATGCTTTTATGGCAGGCAAAATAAAAACACACAAAGGCGCCGCAAAGAGATTTTCCCTTACCAAATCCGGTAAGGTTAAAAGAGGGCATGCTTTCCGCAGCCATATTCTTACCAAAAAGACAACCAAAAGAAAAAGGGGACTTCGCAAAATTGGCTACGCTTCCGACGCCAATGCATCAATCATTAAGAAACTTATTCCCTACAAATAATTTAATAGGAGGTTAATCACATGGCAAGAGTTAAAGGTGCGAAAAGTACCAGAAAAAGACATAAAAAAGTATTAAAGCTTGCAAAGGGGTTTAGAGGCAAAAGACGCACCTCGTTTAGAGTGGCTAACGAAGCGGTTATGAAGGCCCTAACCCATGCATATATAGGCAGAAAGCTGAAAAAGAGGGATTTTCGTCAGCTTTGGATTGCAAGAATCAATGCTGCAGCCCGTGCTAACGGAATGAACTATTCTACATTTATGAACGGCCTTAAAAAGGCGGGTATAGAAGTCAACAGAAAAATGCTTTCCGAAATCGCTATAAACGATTCAGCCGCTTTTTCACAATTGGTTGAAAAGGCAAAGGCTGCAAGATAACAAGACAAAAAAGAAGTTGTCAATGCTTTCTTTATTAAGTATTACAAGGGGATATCGCTTTTGGCGGTTCCCCTATTGTTTACTTATACGAAGTTTTTAAGCACCTGCACAGCACACAAGTTTTGGCTTTGGGCGAATCCGCC
>JAQVDK010000058.1:1676-11654 GCA_028697835.1 Eubacteriales bacterium
ACCAAAAGCGAATCCGCCTGTCGGCGCTTGCCGACCGAGAAGGAAGTGCTTCAAAATGTGGCAAAGCTTTAAGGATTTTGAAAGAAAAATATTTCGTTTTTATAAAACCCAAACCATAATGGCAACGTTTATTGTCCTGATTTTGCTGGGGACATTTTTGCTTAATTTGCCTATTGCCTCCAAAAGCGGCAATTCGGTGGGGTTTATTGACGCGCTTTTTACTTCCACTTCGGCAACCTGTGTTACAGGGCTGGTGCTGTTTGATACCTATGCCCAATGGACTCTTTTCGGGCAAATTGTTATACTTTGCCTGATTAAAGTGGGGGGCTTGGGCTTTATGAGCATGGCAACGATGCTTTCTTTGCTTCTTAGACGAACTATTTCGCTAAGTGAAAGGCTCTTGATAAAGGAAGCCCTTAACTATGACAGCATGGGTGGTATAGTAAAGCTTGCAAAGCACATTCTTATCGGCTCCTTTTTAATTGAAGGCATAGGGGCTTTTGTGCTTAGTTTTCGCTTTATTCCCGAGTTCGGATTTTGGAACGGGATTTACAAGTCTGTATTTCATTCCATATCGGCTTTTTGCAATGCGGGATTTGACATTTTAGGTCAAAATCATGGTTATTTTACAAGCCTGGTTCCTTACGTCAAAGACCCGTTGGTAATACTTACCGTGGCGGCACTTGTAATTGTGGGTGGTATTGGGTTTTATGTTTGGGAGGATATTATAAACTATCCTAAAAAAAAGCGCCTTACCCTGCACACAAAAATTGTCCTGACCATGACGGGAATACTTTTGTCTGCCGGTACAATACTTATTTTCGCATTTGAGCATTCAAATCCCCAAACCTTAGGGACCATGGGCTTTGGAGGCAAGCTTTTGGCGTCTTTTTTTCAGTCTGTAACAAGCAGGACCGCAGGCTATTTTTCTGTTGACCAAGCTTCCCTGACAAGTTCTTCAAAAATTCTAACCATGATTTTGATGTTCATAGGCGGCTCCCCCGGCTCTACAGCAGGGGGCATAAAAACAGTAACCTTTGGAGTGCTTATATTTACGGCACATGCGGTTATCAGAGGCTCAAGCAATGTAAATATTTTTGAAAGGCGCATATCCCACAGCGTTGTTTATCGCTCTCTTACCATTATTATGGCGGCCCTTGCCTTTCTTTTCATAGGTGTTATAAGTATTTCGTATTTTGAAAAGGGTGTTTCCGTTATGCCCATAGCGTTTGAGGTTGTATCCGCATTTGCCACGGTGGGAATTTCTGCGGGACTTACTCCTTTTCTTGGCACCGCAAGCAAACTGATTATAATAATTTTGATGTTCATGGGCAGGATAGGGGTGTTCACCTTTGCCTTGGGGCTTATGCGCGGAATGAACAGCGGTCAGGCAGAGCGGTTTTTGTATCCGGAAGAAAATATAATGGTTGGTTAGCATTAGGAGGGTAAATATGAAAAGTTATGCGGTTATTGGTGCGGGAAGGTTTGGCCTGTCCGTTGCCAAAACACTTTATAAGCTTGGGGCGGAGGTCCTTGTTATAGATAGAAACGAGGAGATTATACAAAACATATCCGACGAGGTGACCCATGCCGTTGTGGTGCGTACCTTGGACGAGCAAACCCTGCGCTCTTTGGGGATACTTAATTTTGACGTGGTTGTGGTTGGAATCGGCGACGAGCTTGAGGCAAGTGTTCTGGTGTCTCTGCTTTTAAAGGAAATGGGAGTTAAACATGTGGTTTCCAAAGCAACGGGAGAGCTCCATGCAAAGCTGCTGCATAAAATCGGTGTTGACAAGGTGGTTTTGCCGGAGCGGGATATGGGAATTAGGATTGCAAATCAACTGGTTAACACCCACGTCCTTGACAATATAAACCTTTCGCCTGAATTTAGCATTGCCGAGATAACCCCTCCGGACAAGTGGATTGGAAAGTCGCTTGTTGAGCTTAGTTTGCGTGCCAAGTATGGAATAAATGTTATAGCCATAAAAAACGAGCAAGGGGTAAGAAGCAACCCTCACCCTGAATACATGGTTAGAAAAAATGATATTTTGGCAGTATCCGGCGACAGCGAAACAATAATCTCTTTGGTACAGGAGAAATTATGAAATATATTACATCGTCTGAAAACAAACTATATAAGGAAACAAAAAAGCTCATGCAGCGTCAAAAAAGATACAAACATGGGCTTTTTATTGCTGAGGGAGAGCGCTTGGTCAGCGACGCTCTTTCCTGCGGGTGCGTGGAATATGTTATGGTGGCGCAGAGCTATGGCAAAAAGGTGGATTTTCCAAGGACCTATTGCCTTTGTGATAAGCTTTTTAAAAGTATTTCGGATACGGTTACCACGCAAGGCATTATTGCGGTTTGCAGGATAAATCCGGGAAGTTTTGACCAAATTAGTGGTGGGATGGTTGTAATTTGCGACGGGATTGGCGACCCGGGAAACCTTGGCACCATTATAAGGAGCGCAGAGTGCAGCGGAGCCGTGGCGGCTTTGCTTATTGGAAACTGTGCGGACCCGTACAGCCCCAAAACAGTGCGTGCCACCATGGGCAGCATTTTCCGTATGCCCATATGCCAGGCGACTCCCTCGGACTTGTCAAAACTTTCAGAATATGATATTATAGCAGCTGTACTTGAAAATTCTACCGATTTATATGACATGAAGTTTGGAAAAAATACTGCTGTCATTATTGGAAATGAGGCAAGAGGTGTATCGAAGGAGGCTGCGTCTTTTGCCAACAGCTTTGTGCGTATCCCCATGGACGGCAGGGCAGAGTCTTTAAACGCTGCTGTTGCCGCCGCTTTGATTATGTATGAGGTAAGACGGCAGAACAAACAGGAGTAGCCTATGAAAGAACTTTTATACCACCTGTGGCTTCGTGAGCTGCATGGCATTTCGTCGGCAAAAATATTTCGTCTGCATGATTATTTTGGAAGTTTTTCCGCAGTGTATGAGGCGGATTTTTTTGAGTATGCTAAAATAGAAGGCATCGGACCTTTTTCCGAGCTGGGAAACAAAAGCCTTGATAGGGCAGAAAAAATTTTAGAGGATTGCGATAGGTTGGGCATAGACATAATCAGCTATTATGATGACCGCTATCCAAAAAGGCTTAAGGAAATTGACAATGCCGCCCCTTCGCTGCTTTATGTGCGGGGCAAGCTTCCGCCGGTTGACCATATGCTGACGGTTGGCATTGTCGGCGCAAGGCGCTCGAGTCTGTACGGGAACCACTGTGCAACCTCCATTGCCGAGGAGCTTGCAAGGCAGGGAACAATCATTGTTAGCGGTATGGCAAGGGGAATAGACACAGCCGCCCACAGGGGAGCCTTAAAAGCCGAAGGCGACACCATTGCGGTTTTAGGATGTGGGGCGGACGTTTGCTATCCTCCGGAGAACCATGAGCTTAAAAGGATTATCGAATCCCACGGTGCGGTTATTTCCGAGCTTGCGCCGGGCACAAAGCCGCTGTCTGTCCATTTCCCTGCCCGAAACAGGATAATAAGCGGTCTTTGCGTTGGGGTTGTAATGGTTGAAGGCAAGGCAACAAGCGGCTCGACTATAACCGCAAGGCTTGCCATGGAGCAGGGACGCGAGGTTTTTTGCGTACCCGGGCCTGTTGACAAGACGCTAAGCGTGGGTCCCCACCAGCTTATTCGTGACGGTGCAAGGCTTGTAACATCGGCAAAGGATATAATTATGGACCTTTCCACCGATTATCCCGAGCTTATGGTGGATGTTATGCTTGGCGAGCAGGCGCAAGAGCGCATTGCGGCAAAAAACATGGAAAAGCTGTCTTTGGACGAAAAAATGATTGTAGGTGCGCTAAAGCACGACTTTCCCACCCATATAGACGAGATTTGCTACATGACAGGAATTGAAATATCCGTTGTAAGCCAGTGTCTTTTAATGCTTGAGATAAACGGGTATGTAACGTCGCTTCCGGGCAAACAGTACATACTTCGCACAAGCTAAGTCGCATGGCTGATTCAGCTAATTAAAGGAGGATGGGCAATGGCAGATAATTTGGTAATTGTAGAATCTCCGGCAAAAGCGAAAACCATAAAAAAATATCTTGGCAAAAACTATTCCGTAATGGCTTCCATGGGGCATGTAAGGGACCTTCCCAAAAGCACCTTGGGGGTTGATATAGAAAACAATTTTAATCCTAAGTACATCACCATAAGGGGCAAGGGCGAGCTTATGGCAAAGCTGAAAAAAGAAGCAAAGTCGGCAAAAAAGGTTTACCTTGCAACCGACCCCGACCGAGAAGGCGAGGCCATTTCCTGGCACCTTTCCCAGGCCCTGGGCATTGATGGAGAAAGCACATACCGGGTGGTTTTTAACGAAATTACAAAGACGGCTGTAAAAAACGCAGTGAAAAACCCTCGCAAAATTGATTATAACCTGGTGGACGCACAGCAGGCAAGGCGAGTTTTGGACAGGATAGTGGGGTATAAAATAAGCCCCCTTCTTTGGAAAAAGGTTAAAAAAGGGCTTAGCGCAGGTCGTGTCCAATCCGTTGCCACACGCCTTATTGTGGACAGAGAGCGTGAAATTGAAGCTTTTGTGCCTCAGGAGTATTGGAGCCTTGCCGCTTTTGTAAGTCAAAAAGAGAGCAAGGATGTTGTCAAGGCGCAGTTTTACGGCGACGAGGAAAAGAAAATAGAGCTAAAAGACGAGCAGCAGGTTAAAGAGATTCTCCAATGCCTGCAAGGTGCAAAATACCAAGTTAAGTCCGTAAAAAAAGGCGAGAAAACAAGGCACCCTGCTCCTCCTTTCATTACATCAACATTGCAGCAGGAGGCGTCCAGAAAGCTGAACTTTTCTTCAAGGAAAACCATGCAGGTGGCACAGCAGCTTTATGAAGGAGTTGAGGTTTCCGGCATGGGTGTTGTGGGCCTTATAACCTATATGAGAACCGACTCCTTGCGTATTGCAGACGAGGCCCAAAAGGCTGCTTTATCATATATAAACGAGGTTTTCGGGGCGGAATTTGCTCCCGAAAAGCCAAGGGTGTATAAAACCAAAAAGGGCGCCCAGGACGCCCACGAGGCTATAAGACCTACCGATGTGACAATAACGCCGGATAAGATAAAAGGCTCCGTAAGACCGGATATTTATAAGCTGTATAAGCTGATTTGGGAGCGTTTTGTGGCAAGCCAAATGCAAAGCGCCAGGTTTGAAACCGTAAGCTGTGACATTCTTGCGGATTGTAAAAGCGGCAAGCCCTATTTGTTTAAGGCAAACGGCTCCAGGCTTAAATTTGCAGGGTTTATGCAGCTTTATGTAGAGGGCAGGGACAATGACGAGGAAGAGGAAGCTTCAATCCCCGTATTCAATCAGGGAGAAGTTTTAACCCTTCATAAATTAGAGGAGAAACAGCACTTTACAAGCCCGCCCCCAAGATATACCGAGGCAACCCTAATCAAGGCTATGGAAGAAGAAGGCATCGGGCGCCCCAGCACATACTCCCCCACCATTACAACAATTTTGGCAAGGGGATATGTGGTAAAGGAGGGGAAAGCCCTTTATCCCACAGAGCTTGGCACTATTGTTACAGACCTTATGAAAGAGCATTTTAAAGATATCGTGGATATTGAGTTTACCGCAAACATGGAAGAGCAGTTCGACAGCATCGAGGAAGGCAAAATACCCTGGGTGGATGTTATTAAGGAGTTTTACTCTCCTTTTGAAGATACCCTGAAAAAGGCCGAGGAGGAAATCGGTGAAATTGAAATTGAGGACGAGGTTTCCGACGTACCTTGTGATAAATGCGGAAGAATGATGGTCTATAAAATGGGAAGGTATGGAAAGTTTTTAGCCTGTCCCGGTTTTCCCGAGTGCAGAAACGCAAAGCCAATCGTGCGGGAGGCAGGAGTGGACTGCCCCGTTTGCGGCAGCAAGGTGCTTATAAAGAAGTCAAAGCGCGGCAAGGAGTATTACGGCTGTGAAAACAACCCCAAATGCGAATTTATGTCATGGGACAAGCCTTTGGACAAAAAATGCCCAAAATGCGGCAAGGAGCTTTACTTAAAATCAAACCGCAGAGGCGACAGGGTATATTGCGCAGATAAAGACTGCGGATATAAAGAAGAAGTCCAAAAAGACGTCGGCGGTGAATAAACTATGAAATATATAACTGTGGTAGGCGCAGGTCTTGCAGGCTGCGAGGCGGCTTGGCAGGCGGCAAATATGGGCATTGGGGTAAGGCTTTATGAAATGAAACCGGACAAAAAATCCCCTGCCCACTCAAGCGACTTTTTGTCGGAGCTTGTGTGCAGCAATTCCCTTCGCGCCGAGGGCCTTGCCAACGGAGCGGGGCTTTTAAAGCAAGAAATGCGGGAGCTTGGCTCGCTTATTATGGAATGTGCGGACAAAACCCGTGTACCTGCCGGAGGGGCTTTGGCGGTGGACAGGGAAGCTTTTTCCCAGGCGGTGACGGAAAAAATTAAAAGCCACCCCAATATAGAGCTTGTATTGAATACGGAAATTGCCGAAATTCCCGAGGGTATTGTGGTTATTGCCAGCGGACCCCTTACTTCCTCCGCATTGGTAAAGTCCATAGAAAAGCTTACGGGTGAGAGTTACCTGTATTTTTACGATGCGGCGGCGCCTATTGTTATGCACGATTCAATAGACCATGAAAAAGCTTACAGGGCGGCAAGGTATGGCAAGGGCGGTGCGGATTATATCAACTGCCCCATGGACAAAGAGCAGTATGAGGCCTTTTGGGAGGCTTTGGTAAATGCCGAAACGGCAGTGCTAAAATCCTTTGAGCAAAATGTTTTTGAAGGATGCATGCCTGTTGAGGTCATGGCAAAGCGCGGCAAGGACACCTTGCTTTTCGGACCGCTAAAGCCTGTGGGGCTTCCCCGTCCGGATGGTACGTCCCCCTACGCTGTGGTTCAGCTTCGTCAAGACAACAAAGAAGGCACCCTTTATAATTTAGTAGGCTTTCAAACCAATTTAAAATTTCCGGAGCAAAAAAGAGTGTTTAGGATGATTCCGGGGCTGGAAAACGCCGAATTTGTCCGATATGGAGTCATGCACCGCAACACCTTTATAAACTCCCCCGCGCTGCTTGACGCTACTTACAGGTTAAGGACCAATAAAAACATCTTTTTTGCAGGGCAGATAACGGGCGTTGAAGGGTATGTGGAAAGTACTTCATCAGGCTTGGTGGCAGGCATGAACGCTGCCAGGGCAGCCCTTGGCAAAAAGCCTTTGGTATTCGACAGGAAAACCGCTCACGGCGCCCTTGCGGCATATGTAAGCGACAGCGCCATGAAAAACTTTCAGCCCATGAACATAAACTTTGGTCTTATCCCTCCGTTGGAGCGGCGAATAAGGTCAAAAAAGGAAAGGTATGAAGCTGTTTCCAACCGTGCTTTGGAGATTGTAGGGGAAATGAAAAAATCAATTTAAAAAATTTCAAAAAAATTTTAAAAAAAGCTTGCATTTGGCAAGCTTTTGTTGTATAATAAGGAACGCGTAACATGACAGACGATGATTCGGAAGGTTGCTGCACACGGGTTTGACAGGTTTTTCCCCAAGTGCAGGTAATTTCCGAGGAGATTGTCCAGTTTAAAAAACCGGGCGCCAGTTACGTATAAGCTGTATTATATAATTACGAAAGGCACATTCTTCCCGTATGCTCTGTGCAAGGGGAAATCTTTGGACTTTTATTTTTGTGCCCATGAGTTTTTATAGCAGTTTTGCGCCCAGAATCCTTTTGTGGATGCTGGGTATAAATTTTCAGCCCGCTCGATACGCCCGGGTGAGTGTATAGTTTTGAAGGAGGAAAAGAAAAATGGCTGCAGTAAAAGAAAAAATCAGAATCAGGCTAAAGGCGTATGACCATGTGCTGCTTGACCAATCGGCAGTAAAAATCGTGGAAACAGCAAAAAGAACAGGTGCGAAGGTTTCGGGACCTATTCCACTTCCCACGGAAAAGCAAATTATAACCATTCTTCGTGCTGTTCACAAATACAAGGACAGCAGGGAGCAGTTTGAACAAAGGACGTACAAGCGTCTTATCGACATTCTGTCACCCACTGCGAAAACTGTGGAAACACTAATGCGGTTAGACCTGCCAGCGGGAGTCGATATAGAAATTAAGCTGTAAGAAGGATGCAGAACAGCTTTTGGCTGTCCTGCTTTACTTGCGTTTTGCGCAGAACTGATTTCTCAGATTCCTAATGGTTGTTTAATGTTAAGAAACGGATTTATCTGTTTCTAAACCTCTAAATAAGAAAGGAAGAAGAACATGCAAAAGGCAATTTTAGCGAAAAAGTTGGGCATGACTCAAATTTTCGACGAAGTCGGAAGGCTTATTCCGGTAACGGTTGTCGAAGCAGGCCCAAACACTGTTATTCAAAAGAAAACAGCAGAAAACGACGGTTACGACGCTGTTCAGGTTGGCTTTGTGGATATTAAAGAAAGCAGGGCCAACAAGCCTCAGCAAGGTCACTTTTCAAAGGCCGGCGTATCTCCCAAGAAATATTTAAAGGAGTTTCGTCTTGAAAATGCGGCCCAGATGAATGTTGGCGATGAAATCAAAGCTGACGTATTTGCAGAAGGCGACTTTGTGGATGTAACCGGTATTTCAAAAGGAAAAGGCTTTGCCGGCACAATCAAAAGATGGGGAACAGGCAGGGGTCCGACAAGCCACGGCTCCAAATACCACAGAGGCCCCGGCGCCATGCAGGGTGCTTCAAACCCCGGACGTGTCCTGAAGGGTAAAAGACTTCCCGGCCGCATGGGCGGGACAAAGGTTACCGTTCAAAATCTAAGGGTTGTTAAGGTTGATGCCGAAAGGAACCTTATCCTTGTAAAAGGCGGCGTACCCGGCCCTAAGAACGGTCTGTTGATTATTAAAAACACGGTCAAAGGCCGTAGGTAGTCGGAAGGGAGGAAAAACATAATGCCAAAAACAACATTATACGATATAAATGCGAACCAAATCGGCGAAATTGAGCTTAACGACAATGTTTTCGGCGCGCAAATCAATGAAAACGCGCTTCATACAATGGTTGTAAACTACCTTGCAAATCAAAGGCAGGGGACTCAAAGCACCAAGACAAGAACCGAAGTTTCAGGCGGCGGAAGGAAGCCATGGCGCCAAAAAGGAACAGGACGTGCCCGTCAAGGCAGCATTCGTGCACCTCAATGGACAGGCGGCGGTGTTGCACTGGGGCCAAAGCCAAGGAGCTATCGATTCTCCGTTAATAAAAAGCTTCGCAGGGTGGCTATGAAATCTGCCCTTACATCAAAAGTTGTGGAAAACAACATTATAGTTGTCGAAAATCTTGATATGCAATCGTATAAAACAAAAGAATTTGCAGACATTCTTGCAAAATTCAATGCGGAAAATGCTTTGGTGGTGACAGCGGAAAAGAATGAGAATGTTGTAAGAAGCTCCAGGAACATCCCCGGCGTAAAATCAACTCTTGTAACAACTCTTAATGTTTACGACATTCTAAAATACAACAAGTTTATCGTAACGAAAGACGCCGTTGCCAAAATCGAGGAGGTGTATGCATAATGCAAAGAAGTGTGCATGACATTATCATAAGACCTATTATTACGGAAAAAACCATGAACCAGGCAGCAGAGAAAAAATACACCTTTGAAGTTGCAAAAGACGTCAATAAAATAGAAATTAAAAAGGCTGTCGAGGTCATCTTCGGCGTTAAGGTTAAAAGCGTTAACACCATGAACATCAGGGGCAAGGTTAAGCGACAGGGAGTTTTTGTGGGCAAAAGGGCTGACTGGAAAAAAGCCATTGTCACACTTACAGACGACAGCAAGACAATCGAATTTTTTGACGGCATCAACTAATTTGCCTAAAGTTATTTAAAAGGAGTGAAATACATTGGCTATAAAAAAGTATAAACCGACTACCCCTTCAAGGCGTTTTATGACGGTTCCTACTTTTGAAGAGATAGACAAGGTCGAGCCGGAAAAATCCCTGC
>JAQVDK010000006.1 GCA_028697835.1 Eubacteriales bacterium
TATTAAGGTCAATGTCTGGCTGGTTAATAAGCTCTCTCATTTCATCGAGAGAATATTCCTTGCCATCCATCACGATTTTATAAATAAGCCTGTTGCCGTCTTCGTCGATAATTCCCATTTTTACCAATGCATCAAACATTTCGCTTGCGGTTTCTTCACCGTATTCTTTAGAAACCTCATTAATAATGTTTAGCTTTGAAGTGCTTTTTGCAGATACAGAAGAAGTATCAATACTGATATTCTCTGTAACGGTCTGTGTTCGGACAGGCAAACTGTCGGTTGATTCGTCAGTGTTTTGTAAAGACTCCTCACCTCCCCTTGGTATTTCTGAACCTACATTTTCATAAGCTTGTGATTTTTCCTGTGTTTGCGCAGATGATACAATAACACCGGATGGTATTATGGTAAAAAACATGCACATAACAAGTAACATTGAAACTAATTTTTGTCTCATCTTTGTAACCATTCCTCTCTAAAAGAATTTAGATTTACTGATGTATAATTAATGTATTTTATAATATAACGGTTGTAAATTTGATATGCTATCCCACAAATAGAAAGTGGTTTTACCATTAAAGTTAAATGAAAAACTTTGCACAGCTTTGCTCTTTATAGTATTTGCCTGATTTTGAATGCCGACAATGATATCTTCAGCCTTTGCGGTAAATATCCCTGTTGCGCTTATATCAGAACCCGAATTATTATATACCAAAACTGTTGAAACTCCATTATAATAATCTATCGGAGAAACAAAAATATTATGGTTTTCGAGCATTTTGCTTATTATCCTGCCAATATCTATTAAGCCATAACCATATTCTATGTCATATCCTGTTTCGCCTAA
This sequence comes from Eubacteriales bacterium, assembly GCA_028697835.1. Taxonomy (GTDB): domain Bacteria; phylum Bacillota; class Clostridia; order Monoglobales; family Firm-18; genus STE-11. The sequence goes on from JAQVDK010000006.1 coordinate 845, forward strand.
ATCGGTTGAAGTTTGGCTTAGTATAGATTTGACTGTTTCGGTGTTAATATTATTATCTATATTTTTCAAAGCAGCTATTGCACCGGTAACTGTGAGTGCAGAAAAAGATGTTCCGTCTGCGATTATATATGAGTTGTTGTTACCAAGACTTATTATCATTTCACCCGGCGCCGTAACAAATACCGAATTATTTCTTTGTGAAAAATCCGAAACTATACTATTTTTGTTTACCGAACCGACTCCGATAACGTTTCCATATCCTGCAGGATAATAAGTTTGCGAGTTGCCATCATTACCTACTGAAGCAATAAATATAACTCCTTTTAATATCCCTTCGTTAATAACTGATTCAAGAGCAGCGGAATTGCTTGGCATCCCAAAGCTCATGTTTACAATATCGCAATCATATTTATTCATTGCATCATTAATCGCCAAGATTATTGTGTCAACATATGTTTTAATATTGTCATCAAAGCATTTTAGGGGAACAATTTGTGCTCTGTGTGCAATTCCTGCAATGCCAATATCATTCCACTGTGCTGCAATTATTCCACTGACAGCAGTTCCATGACCCATATTGTCGGTAACATCAGTTGAATCATTCAAATAATTATACCCATTTAGCTTATTGTCTCTTATGTCATCGTGTTCGTATAAACCTGAATCTATAACGCCGATTTTTATATTGTTTCCATAACAACCAAGCTCCCATGCTTTTTCTGCGCCTATCATTTGCAAATTCCATTGATTTTGTACAAAGGGGTCATCGGGTGCTGCAAACAACGTAACTTCATAGTTAGGCTCAATATACTCAATATCATATTGGCTTTTAATATTATTTAATTCGTTTTCGTCTCTTACAACGCAAATACCATCTGCTATTTGTTTATGCGAAGCAGAATTAAGCATTTTAAAATCCTTTGACTTTGCAATTTTTACTATATACCCGTCAGCATTAGCCGCAAAAGCTGTTACTGTTAATAAGTAAAAATATAAAATACTGATAAAATAAGTTTTAGTTTTCAAATTTTTTCACATCCCTTGTTAAATAGACTGCTTTTGATTCCATACTATGCTTTTAAACCCCATTAAAATACCGGGAATCAGATAGATAGGGCTTTTAATGGTTTTGTTATATGATGTAATAATCTGTTCGAATATTTGACAACTTATTTCAAACATATGCTTAGCTGTTTGTTCTTCAGGCCTTCCAATCTTTTCGTTATAACCGCTTTTGTGTAATTGTAATTCTTCCAACGCCTTGTAAACAGAGTCTCTTTTTTTGTAAAGCACTTGATATGAGCCTGCAAACCACAGCACAATCAAAGTAAATGTACTTAAAGTGGCAGCCAAATATACAATTGTGCTGCGCATATCCATCATATCCTCTCTTGTTTGCCTTATCTGTCTTATCATATCATGGAAAAAATGAAAATAACCGAATTTGGTCTGAAATGTTAAATATTTGTCCTGAAATGTAAAAAAATATATTAATAGACTTTAAAACAAATGTGGGTGTAATATATTGTGTTTATTTTTGTTAAAATTAATCGTCTGCAGATTTAGAAACTCAAAAACCGTGTGCCAGGGTTCGAATCCTTCTGCCCCTGACATGAAAAAAAGCCAGTAACCACAAGGGGTTTTGGCTTTATTGGGTATTGTGTGTGGAGATTTTTCGAAGTGCTTTTTTAACCGGATTGGCAATCAAACCTTTTTCGTATTGATTCATTCCTAAAAGCCAAACAGAAGCAGAAAACAAAAGCACATAAAAAGCCCCATAAATCAAAAAGAGTTGAACGCGATACAAGTCAACAAATGAAACTGTCAAAATTCCATATAGAATCGGAAGGATAAGGGATGGAAGTATTTTGAAGATGTTTATCCAAAAACACTTTATATCAAGGCCAATCCTCACATGGTAATACCAATTCATGCAAAAACCATTACCAATAATCAAGGCGATAAAAGTTCCGGCGGCTGCACCAACACCGCCATACCTTTTGGTAAGCGGAATGCTTAAACATATGTTGACAACTGCAACAGCAAAATAAATCCAAGACCGAAATTTGTGCATGTTTTTAGCTTTTTGTATTTCAATCCCCAAGGTTTGCGTCAAAGAAATAGTGACAGGAACAATAAGCAGCAAGGTAATAAGATAGCTTTCACGATAATCCGCCCCTGCCCAAAATTCTATGAATGGTTTTCCGAAAAACACAAACCCGGAACAAATTAGCGAAAGTAAAATAAATTGCAGCCTGCCAATGCGTGTAAAAAGCTCTGTCAGCTCGCTGCTATTGTTAGAGACAGATACCATCCTGTTTATCCGTGGAATAAACACATTGGAAATGTTAGTGGATAGTGTTATGTAATAGGTGTTTAATTGTGCGGCAAGTCCATATGTTGCTACGGCGGTTGTTCCTTTGAACCTGCCTATTATAAATTTATCCGAATTCCAGTTTATTTGGTCCACAATCATATTCAAAAATATATAGGAAGAAAAAACTGCTATCTCCTTCATTAGAGAAAAATCAAATTTTTTAAACGAGAATCTTATGTTAAGTTTGCGAATGCAAAAAGCAATATTTCCCATATGAATAATAAGATGAAGAATGGTTGATACAGTCACCATTCCTATGGATTTGTATCCCATCAGCAGCACAGGCAGCATAATAAAAGGGCTTAAAACAGTCCTTATAATTTGCAATAGGTTTTGAAAAACATACTGCTCATTAGCGGTTATATATGAATGAAATATACTTCCCGGAAAGGAAATTGCAATATTAAATACCATAAACGCCATTAAAACTTTTGCAGTTGACAGCTCCTGGGCGCTTATCTTTTTGCCCAATATAACATCAATATTAAAAACAAGCCCCAAACCTGCCAAAACAGCCACAAGCCCTAACCCTAAGTAAACAATTAAAAACATTCCGTTTAGCTTTTGGATGTTTTTTTGGTCATCTTTGGCTTTGTAAATGGAATAGTATCTTATATATGCGCTGCCAAATCCAAAACTAAGAAGCCCCAAATAGCTTACCACCGAATTTACCAGATTATAAAGTCCATATTCGCTTTGCCCCAAAAGCCGAAGCATAATTGGTGTGTAAACGATGGAGATAATATAGCCGATTCCCATTGAAACATATGATAAAACAGCGCCTAATTTTAATTGATTTGCTTTCAAGTAAATTCTCCTTTGAAAAATATTTTTCATAGGCAAAGCTTTTATATGACAGAAATTATTAATCTGGTTGTTTTAAGCCTTGTTGCAGGCGGTTTGCTTAAAAATACACTCCGTATCAATATGTCAATAAACATTATCATAAATATATCACAAGGCAAGTTTTTTGTCTATATCTTATTTTTTAACCGTTTTATGTTAAAAAACATGGCTGTGGGCAAAATTCGCAAAAATGCGGATTTTCCCCACAGCCTAAGATTTTATATGTTGTTAGATTTGCGACAGGGCGTTTTCGATATCTTCGATAAGGTCATGCACATTTTCCGTTCCAATGGACAGGCGAACCATTTCGGGAGTAACCCCTGCGGCCCTTTTTGCCTCGTCGGAAAGCTGCTGATGGGTGGTGGAGGCAGGGTGTATTACAAGGCTTTTCGAGTCCGCAACATTTGCAAGCTGGGAGAATATTTCCAGGCGGTCGATAAATTTCCTTGCATCGGATTCCGTGCCCTTAATGCCTATGGTGAAGATGGACCCTGCACCCTTGGGCAAATATTTTTCAGCTAAGTCATAGTATTTGTTTCCCGGAAGGGACGGATAGTTAACCCAAGCCACTTTTTCATGGTTTGCCAGGTGCCGGGCAATCTTTCTGGTGTTTTCCACATGCCTCTCTACCCTTAAAGACAAGGTTTCAATGCCCTGCAAAAGCAAAAAGGCGTTAAAAGGGCTTATGCAAGCACCGGTGTCACGCAAAAGCTGGACACGCACCTTTGTAACATATGCGGCAGGCCCTACGTCTTTTGCATAGGAAATGCCGTGATAGCTTTCGTCGGGCTCTGTAAGGGAGGGGAATTTGCCGCTTGCTATCCAGTCGAATTTTCCGCCATCCACAATTATTCCGCCTATGGAATTGCCATGCCCGCCTAAAAACTTGGTGGCCGAGTGCACCACTATATCTGCGCCGTGTTCAATTGGGCGGACAAGATAAGGTGTGCCGAAGGTATTGTCTATAATAAGGGGAATTTTGTTGTCGTGGGCAATTTTAGCGATTTTTTCTATATCAATAATGTTGGTTTGAGGGTTTCCTATGGTTTCCACGAAAATTGCCTTTGTTCTGTCGTCTATCGCCTTTTCATAGCCTTCAAAATCATCAGGGTCAACAAACTTTGTATTAATTCCGTATTTAGGCAATGTTACCATAAAAAGATTATGGGTTCCGCCGTAAATTGTGTTTGCGGAAACAATGTTATCACCCGCTTGTGCAAGGGCTAAAACCGCATATGTAATTGCCGCCATGCCGGAGGACACCGCCAAAGCCGCCACGCCGCCTTCAAGCGCCGCCACACGCTGCTCCAGGACATCGGTGGTGGGGTTCATAATCCTTGTATAAATGTTTCCCGTATCCTTTAGTGCAAACAAATCCTCTGCATGAGTGGTGCTGTCAAACACATAAGATGTGGTTTGGTAAATAGGCACCGCCCTGGATTTTGTAAGCGGGTCAACGGTTTGCCCTGCGTGAAGCTGTTTTGTTTCAAACCTTAGTTCCTTTTTCATACACATCACCCTTTCATATATTTCATATATATATTAATTACAAAAAACTATAACAGATATTTACTACCATGTCAATAGGAAATATTACACCAAAATAGGCTGATAATTTTTTCCTGTTTTATATATACTTACAAAAAAGGCAGGAAATACTTTTGCATCCCCTGCCTTGTGCAAGATTTAAAGCCTTTTGTTTTCCACTTCGTCTTTAAGTTTTGCAATAAATTCATCCAAAGGTATAGCACCCATCTCGCCTTCTTTTCTGGAGCGGACCGAAACGGTTTCCTCCTCTGATTCCTTGTCGCCCACAATAAGCATGTAAGGAATCTTTTGTTTTTGGGCTTCGCGGATTTTATAGCCGATTTTTTCGCTTCGGGAGTCATTTTCGACCCTAAAGCCAAAGCCCAAAAGTTTTTCCGTTACCTTTGCGGCATATTCTGCATGCTTTTCACTGATTGGCATAACCCGTGCCTGAACAGGCGCCAGCCAGGCCGGAAATGCGCCTGCATATTTTTCGATAAGCAAGGCAAGCGTTCTTTCGTAACAGCCAATGGAAGTCCTGTGAATAACATATGGGTGCTTCTTTTGCCCGTCTGCATCGGTGTATTCCATTTCAAACCGCTCTGCAAGCTGAAAATCAATCTGAACGGTGATTAGGGTATCTTCCTTGCCGTAAACATTCTTAATTTGAATGTCCAGCTTGGGACCGTAAAAAGCCGCCTCGCCGTCGGCCTCTACATAGTTTATGCCGATATGGTCAAGGATTTCTCTCATTTTGTTTTGGACATTTTCCCACTCCTGCGGTGAGCCAATGTATTTGTCCCTGTTGCTCTCATCCCATTTGGAGAAACGGTAGCTTACGTCCTCCTCAAGCCCCAAGGTTTTTAAAACATAAATAGCCAAGTCCACGCTGTTTTTAAATTCGTCTTCAAGCTGGTCCGGTGTGCAGGCTATATGACCTTCGGAAATTGTAAACTGCCTAAGCCTTATAAGCCCGTGCATCTCGCCGGATGCCTCGTTTCTAAACAAGGTGGAAGTTTCGTTATATCTTAAAGGAAGGTCCCTGTAGCTTCTGGGCCTGTTTAGGTACGCTTGAAACTGGAAGGGGCAGGTCATGGGACGAAGGGCAAAAACTTCTTTGTCTTTATCTTCATCGCCCATAATAAACATGCCTTCTCGGTAATGGTCCCAGTGTCCCGAAATTTTATACAAATCGCTTTTTGCCATAAACGGAGTTTTAGTAAGCAGATACCCTCTTTTTTGCTCCTCGTCTTCAATAAAGCGTTGCAGGATTTGAATAATCCTTGCGCCTTTGGGAAGAAGAATAGGAAGCCCCTGACCTATATACTCGCTGGTTGTAAAAAGCTCAAGCTCTCGGCCAAGCTTGTTATGGTCGCGCTTTTTCGCTTCCTCAAGAGCGGTAATGTAAGCGTCCAAATCCTCACGGTTTGTAAAGGAGGTGCCATAGATGCGCTGGAGCATTTTGTTTTTTTCGTTTCCGCGCCAGTAAGCGCCTGTAACGCTAAGCAGCTTGAATGCCTTAACTTCCGATACCTTTTCAAGGTGGGGACCTGCGCAAAGGTCAACAAAATCCCCTTGCTTGTAGAAGGTGATTGCTTCGTCTTCGGGAAGCTCGCCTATAAGCTCTATCTTATAAGGCTCATCCTTCATAAGCTCCATAGCTTCCTCCCTTGAAAGCTCGAATTTTTCCAGCTTATGCCCTTCTTTGATGATTCTCTTCATTTCTTTTTCTATTTTTTTTAAATCCTCGCTTGTAAGAGGAGTAGCGGTATCAAAATCATAATAAAACCCGTTCTCAATAGCGGGTCCTATTGCAAGCTTTGCATCCGGGTACAATCTTTTTACAGCTTGCGCCATAATGTGGGATGTGGTATGCCAAAAAGCCTTTTTCCCGCCACTGTCAAAAACCTCTTTTTCCATAAATATCACCCTTTCTTATGGTATATAACTATAATTATAAATCTTATAAGATTATGTGTCAAGTAATTTCCTTGACAAAACACTCTTAAAGTTATATTATAAATCATACACAATACATACGGAGGTTATATATGAAAGGATTGGGTACCATAATAAATGTTGCCGCGGTTGTTTTGGGAAGTCTAATCGGCATTTTGCTAAGGGGCGGTATTCCCAAAAGGTTTCAAGATACGCTTATGCAGGTTTTGGGACTTTCAACCATTTTTATAGGAATTTCAGGGGCAATGAAGGGGCTTTTAACCCTTACAGGCGGAAAGGTGGACACTCAAAACACGCTTATTATGATACTTTCCATGGTGTCGGGCGCCGTAGTTGGCGAAGCCTTTGACATAGAGCAAAGGCTGGACGATTTTGGCGGCTGGCTGAAGGATAAAATGAGGTCGGGCAGCTCTCGCTTTGTGGAAGGATTTGTAACCGCCTCCCTTGTAATATGCGTCGGCGCCATGGCAGTTGTAGGCTCCCTGCAGGACGGTCTCACAGGGGACAGCTCCATGCTTGCGGCAAAATCCATGCTGGATTTTGTAGTGGTAATAATATTTGCCTCCACTTTGGGGATTGGGGTTTTGTTTTCCGCCATTCCCTTAGGGATATATCAGGGAACAATCACCGCCTTTGCGGGGCTTTTGGAGCCTGTCCTAACAGAAGGCGCCATACTTAATATGTCATTTATCGGCTCAATACTTATTTTTGCAGTGGGGATAAACCTTTGCTTTGGCAAAAAAATAAAGGTTGGTAATATGCTTCCTGCTTTAATTTTCGCAGTTTTATTCAGCTTCCTTCCGTTTTTGAAATAAATTATTTTTTTCGCTTTAAAAGAAGCCTTTCCACCCAGCCTTTTTTATATTTAAGCGAAATATAGCCGGCTATGGATATGACCAAGGCTCCTATGCAGTCAACTATAAGGTCCTTCATTGTATCATCAAGTGCGGCGCGCCCTATAAGCTGCTCGCCGCTTTGTGTTGCAAACTTTTGCATATTAAGCCCTAAAAGTCCGTCAAAGGTATATTCGTATATCTCCCATAAAATGCCCATGGTAACAGCAAAGCAAAAAGAAAAAATGGCCACGAAGGCCGCGCTCAGCTTTATAGGGGCCCTGTCAATATTATTCAAAAGAACTACGAAAGAAAAGCCCAAAGCCCCAAGCATTCCACCGCTTAAAGCATGCAAGATTGTATCCCAATAGGGGATTATAAAATAAAAATTCCTAACCTCGCCCAAATATATGGCGCCAAACAAGAAAAGGGAGTACATAATAAGCATTCGGGACGGTATGATAACCCTGATTTTATGCTCAATAAACCCCGGAAGGAGCATTGCAAAAATCCCTAAAACACATTGCAGAAGCATTAGGGCATAATCTGTTTTTGCTCTGTCATCTAAAATGTTTTCGTCGCCTGTGCTGGGGGAAAATGCAATCATAATGCTTACATAAACAGCCGACAGCACCAAGGAAACAAAAACTGCGGTTGTAATAACTTTTTCCCAATTAATTCTATTTTTCATATCTCACACCTTTATGTATTCCTTTATACGGTCATATATATTCCGCGAAATACCTTTTATTCTCATTATTTCTTCAATTGACTTAAAATTTCCAACTTCCCTGCGGTATTGCAAAATTCTGTTGGCATAGGCAGGACCTATGCCCGGGAGCGTAATAAGCTCATCAAAAGTGGCAGTGTTTAAGTTTATAGCTTTAGGAGCTGTTGATGGGGCAGGTTTTGGGGAAGCAGCCTTTTTGGAAGAAGATTTTTTGGTGCCCTCTTTTTTTGTATCATCAAAAGAAGGGATAAAAATTTCGTCCTCGTCTTTTAACTTTTGCGCAAGGTTAATACCGTTAATGTCTGCCCTTTCCGTAGTGCCGCCTGCCAAATCAATGGCATCGTTAACCCTGCACCCGTCCTCCACCTCATAAAGGCCGGGGTTTTTGACCTCGCCTTTGATGTGCACCAAAATTTTTTGGTTTTCCTCTTTTTCGCCATCTTTGACATTATCGGCATAAGCGAAGTTTGGCTCACTTTGGCTGTAGGTGCCTTTATTTCGATAGGCGGCGATAAAATAAGAGGAAACAAGCACTACGATGACAGTAAGAAGAACAATGGCAATTGCGGACGCAGATTTAAGCTCTGCAACATCAAAGAAACCTTTAACATAATTTTTAATATTATTACCTCTTGGCATAATTCTATCCTCCAAAACGGAAAATTTAATTATGTCGGATTTTGTAAAATTGTGTATTTAAAATATATCACATTTTAAAGCTTTTAGCAATACCCGGGCAGTTTAATTGCGTTTTTACGCAAAACAAAAAAAGGCGCCGAAAAAATCGGCAGCCTTTTATGCAACGTTTTATTCAAGGATGGCTTCTTTAAGCCTGCTTTTTTCTTTAATTACAATTTTCCGATGTCCTTTAAGCTCAATTAGTCCTTCCTCTTGAAAGTCCGCAAGCTTGCGGCTTAGGGTTTCCTGGCTCATACCAAGCTGGGAAGCAAGGTCGCTTTTGGACATGGGCAAAACAATCTCCTTTTTGCCGCTTGACAATTCCAATATAACCTGCGCTACCCGCTTCGTTACAGGGCTTAGGCTGATGGCTTCAATTTGGCTTTCCGCCTTTTCCAGCCGTCGGGACAGCTCGTCCATTACCTTTAAGGCAATTGACGGATATTTTGTCATCAGCGCTTTTAGCCTTTCCCCTTGAAGCACGCACATTGTGGTATCCTCTAAGGCTTGCGCAAAGTCGGTCAGCGCAAGGGATGAAAAAAGCGAAAGCTCGCCAATAAACTCGCCCGGTCCAACTACACGCAGAACCTGCTCTTTGCCGCTGCTGCTTAAACGATATAGCTTTACACGCCCTGTATGTAGTATAAATAAAGTGCCGCCTTTGTCCCCTGCCCGGTAAACCATTTCTCCTTTTTTAAGGCTGCGGGAGATGGAAATTTGGGCAATTTCCGCCATTTCCTCGTGTGTAAGACCTTTAAAAATAGGCACATTCTCAATGCAGCTTGCATGGTGACCGCAATTTTGGCAATTTTGCATTTTCAACCCTTCCTTTCCGGCGCAGTTTCCTTTTTGATAATTATATCTTGATAAACCGGCAAATGTCAATGTATAAAACACCCAATGAAAAGGTCATTGGGCGTTTTATGCCATCTGTTAGCTGTGGTCGTCTTTTTCGGCCGCCATAGCTTCCGCTTTTGTTTTGTGTATTGTTCCGTGGGGGTGCTGGGGCGGTGCATAAATAGAATACAGCTTTATGGGCTTGCTTCCCGTATTAATCAAATTATGCCACTTTCCTGCGGGTATGATGATAATATAGTCATCAAAAACTTTTTCATGAAAATCAAGTTTGTCCTTGCTGTCGCCCATTTTAACAATTCCCTGCCCTTGCTCAATGCGAATGAATTGGTCAAGGTTGGGGTGCATCTCCAAGCCGATATCCTCCCCCGGTTTTATGCTCATCAATGTAAGCTGCAAATGTCTCCCGGTCCATAGCGCAGTGCGAAAAGCATAGTTGCGTTTTGTAATTTTGTCAATATTGACCACAAATGGCTGTGGGCCATAGTCTTTAATCTTGATAAACGATTTCCATATGTTCATGCTGTTTGTGCTACCTCCGTTTTTTATTTTTTATCATTATAATATATGAGGTGGCTTTTGATAATGTGTATAAGCAAAAGCCTCCTCGGTTTGTGGGCACGTCTTTGAGATTCGCAGTCCAATAAAATATTTTTATTTTAGTGATTTAGTTATCCGGGCAGTGCTTTTTATTTTTTGTAAAAAGGATTGCATGGTCCCGGATAATGTCAAAGGGAGCTGAAGCAAAGCTGTGCTGGCTTCCCTTCGCTTATTAGCTTTAGCATATCTGTATACTCCAGACTTCCTTCTTGTACAACAAAGCCTTCTTTCTCGAGCAATTTTACAAAACGTTTTATTCTACCGTCTTTTTCACACATAGGTTTACAAACTTCGTTTATATTTGAGTATATTTTGTCAATATCATTCAATTTAATAACTCCTTGTTTATTATATGTTGCGTATTAAGTGCAGGTGATTTAGCATATAGACCAATTATGTAAGATGAGAAACGTTGTAAAAAGTAAAAGGCCAGCTGTTATCAAGCTTTTTATGCTTGATAACAGCTGGTCTTTTATGCTTTTGTGTTTTTATTTATCCTTCACTCGAGATTTTTTTACCTCGTATCCCATCTTGGTTATGGCATTTTCAATATCGTTTATAGTTATTTTTTCATCGTCAAAGTTTAAGATTACCTTGCTTGAGTTAAACAGCACATCTGTGCTTTCTTTGTCCACTCCCTCTAAGGCTTTTATTGCGCCTTCGATTTTTTGTATGCATGATGGGCAGGTTAATGCTTCCAATTGAATTGTTGCTTTTTTCATTTTTATCCTTCCTTTCTTATATAATTAATATTTTAATCTGTATCGAAGAAGCCTCATTCCGTTTATAATGACCGCTAAAATGCTCGCTTCGTGTACCAGCATGCCGATGGACATATTCATCCACTCGCCAAATAACACGCTGGCAAGCAGGACAAGCACTACTCCTACTGCAATAATAATATTTTGACGCATATTCCTTGCAGTTGCTTTTGCCAAGCCCAGCGCATGGGGCAGGCGGTCAAACTCTGAATTCATAAGCACAACATCCGATGTTTCAATGGCTACGTCGGTGCCGTTTCCCATTGCAATTCCAATTTGCGCCAAGGCAAGCGACGGGCTGTCATTGACGCCATCTCCCACGAAGGCAACAATTTTTCCTTCGTCCTTCAATTTTTCGATATATTCGGATTTGTCCTTTGGCAGCATGCCCCCATAAGCCTTTGTAAGCCCCAGCTCTTGCGCTGCCAAGTCAACTGCTTTTTGGTTATCCCCCGACAGCACTACCAAGCTTTTTACGCCCAGCTTTTTTAGCTTTTTGAGGTTTTCTGCAACTTTTGGGCGGATTTGGTCGCGAATTCCCACAAGGGCTTTAAGCTGGCCGTCAATAGCTGTAAGAACAAGGGAGCTTCCGACATTTTCAAACCTTTGAATATCCGACAGCGCTTTTTCGCTCAGCTGCACATTTTCCTGTTCCATTAGAAAAACATTGCCAACCGCCACCCTGTGTCCGTTTACACGTGCCACAACCCCGCCGCCTTTTATAACGTCTGTTTTTTCGACCGAATATAGCTTGATATTCCCTATATGCTCTACAATTGCTTTGGCAAGCGGATGGTCGGATTCGCCTTCAACGCTTGCAAGATATGCCAAAACCTCATCGCTGTTTTGCGCATATATTTGCATGTCCACTACCTTCGGCTTTCCAACCGTTAATGTTCCTGTTTTATCAAACACAATGGTGTCTGTCCTGCTAAAATCGTGAATTACCTCGCTGCCCTTTAGCAAAACCCCATGCCTTGCCCCGTTTCCAATGCCTGCAACGTTTGAAACCGGCACGCCAATTACAAGGGCTCCCGGACAGCCTAAAACCAGCATTGTAATTGCAAGCTCGGTATTTCGTGAAAATATCCACACAACAGCGGAAAGTACCAAAACCACAGGAGTATAGTATTTTGAAAATTTATCAATGAAACGCTCGGCTTCGGACTTGGAGTCCTGCGCCTTTTCCACCAGCTCGATAATTTTTCCGAAGGTGGTGTCCTCGCCTACACGGTCGGCAATAATTTGAATTGTTCCGTTTTCTAAAATTGTTCCGGCATATACCTTCGAGCCTTTCTTTTTGCCTACGGCAGCAGCCTCGCCGGTAATGCTTGCTTCATTGATATGTCCCTCGCCTTTTAAAACAGTTCCGTCAACAGGTACCTTTGCACCGGTTTTAACAAGCAAAATGTCCCCCACATCAACCTCGTCCACGTCCACTTCTTCAAACTCGCCGTTTTCCACCTGTTTTAAGGCGCTCTCCGGCGCCATTTCGGTCAATTCCTTTATGGCGGAGCGTGTTTTGCTTAGTGTGCGCTGTTCCAAAAATGAGCCGAATAAAAACAAAAAGGTGACAATGGCGGACTCTTCAAGGTTTTTAATTAAAAATGCTCCAATCACCGCAATGGTAACCAAAACATCAATGCTGACAACCTTTACCAAAAGCGCTTGATATGCTTGGATTGCAATTGGCGCAAGCCCCAATAAAGAGGCGATGGCAAGGGGCAGGGTGGCGGCGGTTTCATTTTTAAACCCTAACTTTGCGATAAATCCAATTACAATTAAAATTGCACTGATAAGCGTTATATGATTTTTTCTTTTTAATATAAATCTTTGCAAAATAGTCCCCCCTTTTTTTCACCTATGAGTGATATGCCCTGTCCATTTCCTCAAGCATATTATATACCGCCTCATAGCTTTCGCATACATCGTTGGGCACTGCATATCTGTCAGTAACTTCACGAAGCTTTGCAAACTCCACATCAAGATTTGGTTTTTCTGTGCCCGCTTCTTTGATTTTCTCGGCGATTTTTTCAAAAACTTCTCGCACCTTGTGAAATTCCGGATGACTGCCCCCATGAACCCTTGATACAACAGGTACGTACTGACTTAACTTTTCAAGGTGTTTTTCCTTTGCCGTATTAAATATAACTTGATTTGACATTTTTAATACCTTCTTTCTTGCTTTGTTGTTTATATTGTATCACGGATTCAAAGAAAATAAATTGACCTAAGTCAAAAATTTATATAAATTTTGGCTAAAAGAAATAAAACCCCAAACACCGCATAAATTAAGGCGTTTGGGGTTTCAAAAGTGATTGTAGGTACTGGAGTTTTAGGTTTATAAAATTTCATCTAACCATATAAACACGAAAAAGAATATATTTCGGAAAATCTTTAGAAAAATTGTGTTATAAAGCCCTGCGTCATACATAATGGGCAGCCCGCCATATGCTTTTCTTTCAGGCTGCCCTTTTTTTAAATAAGCGGATATACTACGGTTTCCTTAACAGGCTTCTTTAAAACCTTCGACAGCCCTTTTGCATAAAATTCCACTTGCTTTTCATACTCCGGTCTGTCTATGTTTCCTGTTTTATAGTCTATTATTACAATTTCCCCGTCCTCTTCAAAGTAGCAGTCAATAACACCCTGAAGGAGGACTGTTTCGTCTTTTACGCTCTCGTCAATGCCCGGGAAAATTTCCAAGGCGGAAACATCCGTAAAGAATTTAACCTCGCGTTCTATTTTGTCCGCGTTTTTCATGCGCATTCCTATATCGCTTTGGAAAAAGGCTAAAATTGCACCCGTGTCAAGGGCAAAAACAAAACTTTCGTCCAGCATGCCACGGTCCACCATGTCTTTTATTTGACCTTCTATCTCACCTAAAGAGTTGGTTTTGGCAAGGTCGATGTTTTGCATTACAAAATGGATTATGGTACCCCGCAGCGCCGCAGAAAGCCTGTTGGTTTTCTCGATAAAGTCGGGTTTTTTAAGGGTTGGAAGATACTCTGCGCCTTGGGCGGCCTTGCTTACAGGCAGCTTTGACGGAATAAACGCCGCATGTCTGTAAGGGTAAGTATAGCTTAAAACCTCATCTGTCTGCTTTGAGTAGTGCGAAGGCGTTTCATCTTCAAAAAAGCTGACTTGGCTGTCTATTCCAACCCTGCTTTGCAGTATAATATCTTCTGCGGTGTGCAGATGTATATGTGTGTGCAGGCGGTCGCCCAAAGCAAGGGCAAGCCAGTCCAAAAAGGTGTTTTGCTGTGCCACAATGTATGGCGAGACGGATGTGTTTTCCCATTGCTCCATCTTTTTTTGAAGGTTTGCGCAGCTTCCCACAATAAACAGCATATCCTTCGGACGTGTTAGCGCCACATATAGGACACGCATTTCCTCCGAAAGCATGGAATATAGCTTTTTTTGGCTTATGGCAAGCTTTGATACGGAAGGGTATCTGATATTTCTGTCCAAATCCGTAAAGTTCGCCCCTATGCCAAGGTCCAAATCATGCAGTATATTGCCGCTTTGGTCCGACTTGTTAAACCGCTCGCCGCACCTTACCAAAAATACAACCGGAAACTCCAACCCCTTGCTTTTGTGAATACTCATCATACGCACTACATTGTCGTTTTCCCCCACAACCTTGGCAACGGTGTAGCTGGGGTTTTCTCTCATGGCGTCTATGTAGTTTAAAAATTCAAATATACTCTTGTACCCGTCGGCTTCAAACCGCCCTGCCCGCTCGCACAGCAAATTAAGGTTTGCCACCCTTGTTTTGCCGTCAGGCATGGCAGCAACAAAGGAAATATAACCCGTATCGCTAAGAATTGCACGAATTAAAAACTCTATGCTTTCCCTTGCCGCAATCTGGCGGTAGTGGTTTAGCTTTTCAAGGAATTTTTGGCATTTTTCCGTATCCGTTTTGCAAACTGCGTCATAGAACGACTCCTGGCTGTTTTGCCTGATATGGGCAAATTCTTCGTCCGTAAACATAAACATGGGGCTTCGCATAACTGCCAGAAGGGGTATATCCTGCATTGGGTTGTCTATAATTTGTAAAAATGACAGCACTGTTGCTATTTCTATGGTAACAAGAAAGTTTCCACCCTCGTCCTCACAGTAAAACGGAACTTGGTAGAGGGCAAGCTGCTGGGCAAAAATGTCCGACACTCCCTTGTTTTTTCGTGCAAGTATTGCAATATCACTGTATTGAATGGGGCGAGTCTGTCCCGTTTCCTCGTTTACTACAATATGGGGCTTTTCCACTTCAACAAGGCTTACAATCCTTTTTGCAACAAACATTGCCTCCCGCATGATTTCCGTGTATAAAAGCTCTTCCTCGGTAAACTCATTCTCGTCGTTTTCCTCCAGCTTTTTTTCGATGACATGAAACTCAACACCCTTGGGATGGATGCTGTGTTTTCGCCCGCAAACAAGGCTGTGCCCCTCGTTGTAGTCAACGCTTCCCACGCTTTTGCTCATAAGGCGGCCAAACACAAGGTTTACAAAATCAATAATGCTTTGGGCACACCTGAAATTATGGGAAAGGTTAATCTGCATTCCATGTGAGCTGTCCGATGCGTATTTGGCGGATTTTGAGGTGAATATGTTTGGCTGTGCGTTTCTAAAGCCATATATGCTTTGCTTAACATCGCCCACCATAAAAAGGTTATCCCCTCGGGATATGGACTGAAAGAGAGCCTCTTGAACGCCGTTTGTGTCTTGATACTCATCAACCAAAACTTCCTCAAACCGCTCTTTTAGCTCGTTTTTTATATCCTCAAAGCTTAAAAGCTTTAGCGCAAAGTGCTCCAGGTCGTTAAAGTCCAAAAGGTTTTTGCTTCTTTTCAAAGCCGAGTAAACCTCGTCAAAATCGCTTACTATTTGGCAAAGCTCTTTTATAATGGGATAAAGGGCCGCATTGTCCTGCTTTAGCTGGTGGGACGTTGCATAAAATATGCTCTTTAGCTTTGCCACTTGCTTTTTGACGGTGTTTCGAATGTTTTGCACAAAAGAAACCGCCCACTCGTCTGCATCCCTATCCTTTCTTGGAAGGCGCTCAAAGGCAATGCCGTGTATAAAAGCCCTCATCTCGTCCCATATGCCGCTCTCCATTTCGTAAAGCCTTTTTAGCTGACTTTGCTCAAAGATAAAATTCTCCAGGTAGCTGTCTATTCCATTTCCCCCTTGTATTACCTCGATTGCCTCGTCATATGCCGATACCATGCCGGAAATTTCGTCCTTTAGGGACGATATGATAAAACCGCTCCATTTTAAAAAGCCGTCCTGTGAAATATAGCTTTCGGCGGCGTCGGCAAGCCACCTTTGGGGGTCTGCCGTGCTTTTTGTAAAATTATATATACTTAAAACAAGATTTGACAGAGGGGTTTCGCTTTTTCGCTCGCCAAAGCCTGCCATTAAAACCTCGAAAGCAGGCGTTGAATTTTCGTACCTGTCGTTTATCACTATTTCCAAAGCCTGTTTTTGCAGTATGGAAAGCTGTGTTTGCTCGCCGATTTCAAAATCGGCACAAAGGCCTAATCTGTGAAAATTGTTGCGTACAAGGTCCTGGCAAAAGGAATGTACGGTGGAAATGGCTGCCTTTGGCAGCAGAGCAAGCTGTTTGGCAAGATATTCGTTGTCGGGATTACTGTCCAGCCTTTTTTTAAGCGCCTCGCGAATTTTTATCTGCATATTGTTGGCGGCGGCATTGGTAAAGGTAGCTATCAAAAGCCTGTCTATTTGTAAGGGGGTTTTGCTGTCGGTGATTTTTTGGATAACCCGCTCCACTAAAACCGCAGTTTTGCCCGAGCCTGCGGCGGCGGAAACCAAGATGTTTTTACCACACGCTTCAATAGCTTTTTTTTGCGCCTCAGTCCATACTCGAGCCATAGCCTAAAAACTCCTCTCTGTTTATTTTTTTGATATTCCGATATTTGTTGCCCTCGAAAGCCGGGTCGAACTGGCACACACTGCCATATGGGCAAAAGTCGCAGGCGGTTTTTCCCGAAACTCGCACAGGGTTTATGTTTATACTGCCCGAAAGCACCCCTGTAAAGGCTTTTTTAAGCTGAGAGAAGGCATGCTCGCAAATTCTGTCTATTTCTTTGACAGAAGCCAGCGATTTTACGGCAAAGACAGTGTTTATACTTTTGTTTATAGCCTCGTGTTCTACGGTTATCCCCTGCATTTTCAGTTTTTTTTGCAGCTCCTCCATAATTTTCTCGTCGGACATGTTTTGGTCCGCCAAAATTATGGGGGAGTCCAATTTATAATACAGCATTGCGGCCGGAATGGCCCTTACGCCTTCCTTTTTGGACAAAGCCTCACAAACAGCTTTTATATATACCGGCAGTTGAATTTGAACCCCGCACAGGATTTCGGAAAAATCTATATTTTTGTTGCCGGACTTATAGTCCACAATACTAACGAAATTCCCTTGGTCGGTGCGCCAAATGTCCGCCCTGTCCACCTTGCCACGAAGGACCACCTTTGTGCCGCCTATTTCAAGTTCTATGGGAGGAAAGTCGCCCCCTTCTTCAAAGCTAATCTCATATCCCAATGGTACAAAAGAAGACTTTTGATAAAACCGGGTTATATGCCAAGCGGTGGTTGACATAATTTTTTCAACTTTTTTCAGAAGAAACGGAAAACCCGGGGCTTCTGTGTGAGTTTCGCTTAAATATTTGCTCAAAACATCATGGGTTATTTCTTTTATTTTTTCTTTGCAAAACTCCTCGGTCACATTTTGCCAATCTGCCTCTTTGGCGATTTTGGTGTAGTTTTCTATAATCTCGTGCATAAAGGTACCTTCGTCAACCGCTTCTATGTTGTGCTTTTGACGCTCTTTTACCTTTAGGCCGTAGTTTAAAAAGTAGGCATACTGGCATCTGCTGTACTGCTCCGCCCGGGAGATGCTTCCCTTTGGAGCGTCTGTATATAAAAGCCTTACCGCATCTTTAGAAAGCTTTTGCGGCATGTTGGTGTATTTTAGCGCTTTTTTCGCCTGATTTAGCCTTTCGGGGTTGTTTTTGGCAAACCATGCCTCAACCTGTGCATATGTTTTCCTGTCCAAAAGCATTTTGTTAAAAGTTGGCGTTATTCCTTCCACATAATCCATTGGGTTTTCTTTTTGGAATATATTATCCTCTGTTTTGATGTTTGGGAATATGCCAAGAAGCCGCTCGATTATGGTGGAAGGGTATAAGGAGCCACCGTCGCTGTCCGCAATGGGATAAAAGAAAAACAGCTTGTCCGTGGCAGAGGTTATGGCAGAGTAGATAATCTGGTTTTCTCCTGCCTGCTTTGTAGCGGTGTCCTCGGCAAGGGATATCCCCTCCTTAGACAGAGCCGCCCTGTCCTTGTCCGATAAAAGCCCTTCGTTTGTATAGCTTGCAGGGAAAACCCCGTTTGTTACCCCTAAAATAAACACACATTTTACATCCTGGCTTTTAAACCTGTCAACAGTGCTGATTTGCACCTGGTCAACGGTGGGAGGGATTTGCCCAATCTCCATGCCGGCAAGACCTGATGTAAATATGGAATAGTATTTTTCAAAGGAAATATACTCGTCCCCCAAAAAGCTTACCATGTTGTCCATGGTTTTGATTATTGCATTCCATACAGCCGCCTCTTGGTCACTTTTATCCTCTAATCCAAGCTTTCTGTATTTTATTATGTTTTCCTCTACCACAAGGTTTGCGCCCGACTCATATAAAAAGTCAACAAAGGCTTGGGATATTTCCCGCACTGTTTTCCTTCCGGAAAACTTTTCCGTAAAGCTCTTTATCGGAGCGGCTACTTGCGGTCTTATGGCGTTTATTTTTTCCAAATGAGCCTGGGTAAAGCCTTTTGGAAGGTATGTCCACTCCCGGTCGCTTGTCCACATTTTTTTGGTGTTGCCGCAGGCTAAGACATAGTTTTCCAGCAAAAAGACGTCCTCTTTGTCCGCCGGGCAATAATCAGATTTAAGCCATGTAAAAATTGCCTCGTATTGAAAATTGTGTATAATAATCCTAAAAAGAGACATAATAGAGTGTGTAAGGGGATGGTCGAGGGCGGTATATTTTTGGTCCAGGTAAAAAGCTATACCGTATTCGCTGAAAATGCTGCGAATAAGAGGTGCATAGGTGCTAAGCTCTTTAGTAATAACCGCAATATCTCGAAAACGATAACCCTCCTTTCGGCAGAGCCGCAAAATTTTTGCTGCTGCGCTCTCGACCTCTCCATAGTAATTATTTGCCCGAAATATGCTGATGTTTTCCGTAGCATCGTCAAAGGCTTCGGCGGGATATTTGAAAAAATTACTCTCTAAATGTAAAAGCTCTTTGTTATCCTCAAACTTCATGCAGCAACCCGTGTAAACATTTGGAAGGATGGAAACATCCAAATTGTGGGCGGCTAAAATAAGCCTGTTTGCTGTTTTTTTGGCGGCATAGAATATATCCGCTATATTGTCCGTTGGTTGAAGGCTGTCGGTGGTCAGCGAAACCGTAACCGAGGGGCAGCGAATCATAAACTCCTCGATTATTGCCATTTGCTTTGCGGAAAAAGACGAAAAGGAATCGATAATAATATTGCATCCTCTAAAAAGGTCATGCCTTTTTATTTTTTCAAGAAGCACAGAAAGGTTGTCCTCCTCGTCGGCGTCTGGGTATGCGAAAAGCTTTAGGTATTTTTCGTATATCATTGCAACGTCCGCCAGCTTTAGCTTTAAAAAGCCCTCTGCCCTGTCTGCCGCCTCAAAAAGTGCCTGCGGCGTTACATTATATCTTTTAAATTCGCTTATGGTATCCAGAATAATTTTTGCAAAGCCTTCCGTTTGCGTTGCAAAGGAAAGGGCTGTAAGCTTATTTTTAAGGGAAAGCAAGGTTTTTTGCATAAGCATTTGCTTGGCGCAATCGTCTAAATACCTTGCAAAAACCGGTCCGACCTGCGAAAAGGTGCGCTCGGCAAGGCGTTCAAAGCTTAAAACGTCCACAAAACCGGAAGCGGCAGGAAAGCTTTCCAATATCCTCCGTTCCGTTTGCAGGGAATACTGCTCGGGCACTATAAAAAGTATGTTTTTACTGCCCTTTTCAATCAGCTTGCAGGCCGTATCCAAACAAGCCTTGGTTTTTCCACTTCCGGCCCGGCCGTATATAATTTGAAGTGACATACAATCCTCCTTATTTATAAGAAAAATTGCCGTCTGAAAGACGGCAATGGCGGGAAAGCAAAAAATGTGGTTTTTAGAAAAAAATTATTCGGCAGGAATTTCCTCGAGAGCTTCTTCGGTGGAAGCTTCCAAAGAGGTTTCTTCGGCGCTGTCATTGGCAGCGGCTTCGGCAGCTTCAAGTTCCCTAACTTCTTCATATTTTGAAATGATGGCGCCTTGAAGTCTTTCTCTCATAGTGGAATTGATGGGGTGTGCGATGTCCTTGAATTCTCCGTCGGGTGTCTTTCGGCTCGGCATTGCTACAAACAGTTTCTCCTGGCCCTCAATAACCTTGATGTCGTGCACAACAAATTCACCATCAAAGGTAACTGATACCACTGCTTTCATCCGTCCCTCAGAGTTGATTTTTCTTACTCGGATATCTGTGATTTCCATGTTCTTTAAGCCCACCTTTCGCAAAAATAATATTGTTTGGCTATATTTTACTACATATTTCATAAAAAATCAATTTTTTTTTGATTTTTTTTGTAAAATAGCATATAATATATATTGGACTTCTTTTAAAAGCCTTTATTTACCACAAAAGGAGCGATTTTACAAAAATGTTTTTTTATGTAAGGTTTTTAAAAAAAGCTTAAAAAGTTTTAAAAAGAGAGGAAGTAGCTAATTTTGAATATGGAAAAGCTACATAAAAACGTACACTTTGTCGGCATCGGAGGCATTAGCATGAGCGCAATAGCGCATATTTTGATAGGTAGCGGCGCATCCGTTACCGGCTCGGACAGGAGCGACTCTGCCATAATCGAAAGCCTTAGAAAAAGCGGTGCCAAGATTTTTATAGGTCACAGCAGTAAAAATATAGAAAATCCCGACCTGGTGGTTTATACCGCCGCCATTTCCCATGACAACCCCGAGCTTTCGGCGGCAAGAGAAAAAGGCATACCCACGATGGAGCGGGCGGAATTTTTGGGAAGGCTGATGGAGGAATATGAAATGCCTATTGCCATAAGCGGCACCCATGGCAAAACCACCACAACGTCAATGCTATCTTGCACCCTTCTTGACGCAGGGCTTAACCCTACGATTTTGGTGGGGGGAGAGCTTTCGCAAATAAACGGAAATTTCCACTTGGGCTCTAAAAAGCATTTGGTCTTTGAAGCCTGTGAATATGTGGACAGTTTTCTGCACTTTAACCCATACTGCGCCATTGTTTTAAATATAGAGGCGGACCATTTGGACTATTTCAGCGGAATTGAGCAGATTAAACAATCTTTTGGGAAATTTTTGTGCAAAATTCCCAAAGAAGGCTTTGCCGTTTTAAATGCTGATGATGAAAATGTTATGCAAGCGGCAAAGGACGCCAAATGCCGCAAGGTTTTATACGGAGATAAAGGCTTCTACAAGGCGGAAGATATTTCCTTTGACGAGAGGGGCTGCCCCCGGTTTACCGTCTGTTTTGGCGAGGAAAAGGAAAGGGTTAGCCTTAATGTGACCGGCACTCACAATGTATCAAACGCCCTGGCGACCTTTGCCACCGCCCATAATTTAGGCGCTGCGCCAAAGATGATTGCCAAAGGAATAGAAAGCTTTACCGGAACGGCAAGGCGGTTTGAATACAAAGGAGATGTAGGTGGCGCAAAGGTTTATGACGACTATGCCCACCATCCCACAGAGATACAGGCAACCTTAGAGGCGGCGGGGAAAATTCCCCACGCCAGGATATGGTGCATATTCCAGCCCCACACATACACAAGGACAAGGGCGCTGATGGACGAGTTTGCAAAAAGCCTTTCTGTTGCAGACAAGGTTATTGTAACCGATATTTACGCCGCAAGAGAGCCAAACGACGGAAAAACCCACTCGTCCCAGTTGGCGAAAAAAATTGACGGTGCTATGTATATAAGTGATTTTGGGGAAATAGCGGAGTATGTAAAAAAGAATGTTACAAAAGACGACATTGTAATAACCATGGGAGCAGGAACAATTACCACTCTTTCGCAAATGCTATTTTCCTAAAAAGTTTTATCACCCCTAACCTTTCATATATCAAAACTTTTTTTAATATGAATAGGGTAGGGGTGAAATATATGAGCGCAAAAAAAGTATCCGCCCTAAAGGCAGGGGCGGTATATATCGGCACGGTGGTAGGGGCAGGATTTGCCACAGGACAGGAAATACTGCAGTTTTTTGCCAATTTTGGCGTAAAAGGATTGTGGGGGATAGGCATTTCCACCGTTCTTTTTATATGCTTTGGATATATTATCATGTCCATAGGCTTTGACCGTGGGGCACGCTCGCACTTGGAAGTAATCGAAGGCGCGGGAAAGGCGTATGTGACAGGATTTATGGATGTTGTTATAACGGTGTTTCTTTTCGGCTCCACCGCCGCCATGATTGCGGGCACGGGAGCGCTGATAAGTGAGCAGGTGGGGCTGCCTTCCATATGGGGAAGCGCTTTTATGGCTTTAGCTTCGGCGGCAACGGTGCTTTTTGGAATAGACGGGGTTGTAAATTCCATCAGCGTTGTTGTGCCTTTTTTGCTTGTTTGCGTAGCGGGGGTAAGCGGGTATTACATAATAAAAATGCCGCCCGATTTGCAGGCGGCAGAAAGTATATCCAAAAGTGGGATTATTTCAAACTGGTATACAGCGGCAATCCTTTACACCTCGTACAACACAATAATATCCGTATCGGTTTTGGGACCGCTGGGTGCAAAAATAAAGAGCAAAAAATCTATATTAAAGGGCGCTGTTTTGGGCGGGATGGGCCTGGGACTGGGCAGCGCCCTGATTTATTTTGCGCTTTTGTCATGTGCCAAGGAGATATCCGTATTAGAAGTGCCTATGAGCTTTTTGGCAAGCGGAATATCGCCCGTTGTCAGAAATGTTTACGGTTTTGTGCTTATGGCTGAAATATACACAACCGCCATAGGCTCGCTGTATGGCTTTTCCGCAAGGCTTGCGGACGAGAAAGAGAGCCCAGCCAAAAACAAAGCAGTTGTGGTGATTGCCGCCACAGCCGCGCTGATTGTCAGCAGGTGGGGCTTTTCAAGCATGGTTGGAATTTTCTATCCCCTAATCGGCTATGGCGGAATTGTTCTTCTTGTGGGGCTTGCAAAATGTGTTATTTCAAAACAACCTTATCGTCCACGAAATCAACGGTAATCTCGGAGCCTTCTTTAACCTGACCTTCCAGCATAGACTCTGCCAGAAAGTCCTCTATCTTGCTTTGGATTGCCCGTCTTAAAGGTCTTGCGCCATAGGACGGGTCAAAGCCCACTTTTGCAAGCATTTCCAATGTTGCGTCGCTGAAGGATATTTTTATGCCAAGCTCTTTCATTCTTTCCTTCAGATTGTCCAGCATTTTGACCGCAATTTGCTTTATTTCTTCTTTTCCAAGGCTGTGGAATACGATAATGTCGTCAACACGGTTTAAAAATTCGGGTCTGAACATCTTTTTAAGCTCGCTCATAACATTGGATTTTATCTGTTGATGGTTTTTTTCCTTGTCGGAGTCTTGGGTGAAGCCAAGCTGTTTCCTCTCGAACATATCCCTTGCACCAACATTTGAGGTCATAATGATAATGCTGTTTCTAAAGTCAACCCTTCTGCCTTGGGCGTCGGTTAAAATACCGTCCTCTAAGATTTGCAGCAAAATGTTAAACACATCCGGGTGCGCTTTTTCAATTTCGTCAAACAATACTACGGAATAAGGCTTTCTTCGGATTTTTTCCGTAAGCTGACCGCCCTCGTCATAGCCCACATACCCCGGAGGTGAGCCTACAAGCCTTGATACTGTGTGTTTTTCCATGTATTCGCTCATGTCCAGGCGAATCATTGCGTCCTCATCGCCAAACATCGCCTCCGCCAAGGCCTTGGAAAGCTCTGTCTTACCCACGCCTGTGGGGCCGAGGAATATAAACGAGCCTGTGGGGCGTTTGGGGTCTTTAAGACCTACTCTGCCTCGCCTTATTGCTTTTGCAACAGCGGTTACCGCCTCGCTTTGCCCTATTACCCTCTTGTGCAGAATCTCTTCCATTTTAAGCAGGCGCTCGCTTTCCTCTTGGGCTAAGGTGGAAACGGGTATGCCCGTCCAGTTGGATACAATTGCGGCAATGTCTTCCTCGTCTATGGACAGGGAATCCTTTTGCTGCTTGCTTACCCATTTTTCCTTTGCTTTTTCAAGCTTTTCACGAAGAACCCTCTCGTCGTCACGAAGCTTTGCCGCTTTTTCAAAGTCCTGGGTTTTGATGGCCGCCTCCTTGTCTGCGGAAAGCTTGGCGATTTTTTCTTCCGTTTTCTTCAAATCAGGCGGTGCGGTGTAGTTTTTCAGCCTTATTTTGGAGGATGCCTCGTCAATAAGGTCAATTGCCTTGTCCGGCAAAAACCTGTCGGTTATATATCTTACGGACATGGTAACCGCAGCTTCGATTGCCTTGTCGGTGATTTTAACGCCATGGTGCGCCTCGTATTTGTCGCGAAGCCCTTTTAGGATTTCAATTGCTTCGTCCACCGTCGGCTCATCCACCATGACAGGCTGGAAGCGCCGCTCCAGAGCAGAGTCTTTTTCAATATGCTTTCTATACTCGTCCAAGGTGGTAGCGCCGATTACCTGTATTTCGCCCCTTGCCAGCGAGGGCTTTAGGATGTTTGCGGCGTCTATGGCGCCTTCCGCCGCCCCTGCACCAATTAGGGTGTGCAGCTCGTCTATGAATAAAATGATGTTTGCGCTGGTGCGAACTTCGTCCAAGGCTTTTTTAAGCCTCTCTTCAAATTCGCCCCGGTATTTCGTTCCCGCAACCATAGAGGATAAATCCAAAGACAAAACACGCTTGTCTTTTAGTATTTCCGGAAGGTTTCCGTCAACAATTTTTTGTGCCAAACCTTCAGCTATTGCGGTTTTGCCCACGCCCGGCTCGCCAATTAGACAAGGGTTGTTTTTTGTACGCCTTGACAGAATCTGTATAACCCTGTCAATTTCTTTGCTTCTGCCGATTACAGGGTCTATTTTACCGTCCCTTGCAAGCTGTGTCAAATCCCTGCTGAACTTGTCTATTGTCGGGGTTTTGTCTGAAACATGCCCTCCCGTCATGGGCGAAGGTCCTTTGTTTTGGCTCCCTTGGCTGCTTGACATAAATCCGGGTGAAAAGGTTTTTATAATTTCTTCATATATTTTACCGGGGTCTGCGTTAAGCTCGGTTAAAATCCTTATGGCAACGCTGTCGCCTTCACGAAGCAGACCTAAAAGAATGTGCTCTGTGCCAATGTAGCCCTGCCCCATACGCTGTGCCTCCAGCCATGCAAGCTCGATTACACGTTTGGTCCTTGGAGTCATGCCGATAGGTACCGAAGGCTGGGCAGAAAACTGTGTGCCGATTAGCTCTTCTATCTTGCTGACTATCTTATCCTCGCTGATGTTGAAATTTGCCAGGGCTTTTGCGGCAACCCCCTCGCCTTCGCGAACAAGGCCTAAAAGGACGTGCTCTGTGCCAATGTAGCCATGCCCCATATCAATGGCGGAGCTGTTTGCAAGCTGCAGCGCCTTTTCCGCCCTTTCTGTAAATCTATTGTAAAAAGCCATATATATCACCTATCCTTTCAAAGATAATTTTTCTCGTGCTAACTTAGCACGCATTATATCCCTTTTTTCTGCAGATTCGCCGTCCTCGCCGCATAGGCTTGCA
Organism: Eubacteriales bacterium; assembly: GCA_028697835.1. Lineage (GTDB taxonomy): Bacteria > Bacillota > Clostridia > Monoglobales > Firm-18 > STE-11. Next base: position 26,851 of record JAQVDK010000006.1, read on the forward strand.
ATGTGTGCCGCACCTACCTCGTAAGACAGCCGATTGATATCTGTAATATCCACATCTTTAATTATTCCCATATTTATTCCAAGTCTAACGTCCGAAATAAGCTTGAATGCCTCGTCGGAGGAGAGGATATAGGCATTTTTAAGAGTTCCCAAGGAGCGCATAACCATGTCTGTTATGCGGCTTTTCTGCTCGGCAAGAATGTTTTGGCGCATTTTCCGCTCCTTGTCCCCCACCATCAAAACCAGCTCCACAAGGCGTTTTATAGTCTCCTCCTCGCTTATTCCGAGGGTAATTTGGTTTGAAATCTGATACAAATTCCCCAGCGCCTTCGTGCCTTCGCCATAGACACCCCTTATGGTAAAGCCGAGTTTGCCTACAGACGCCAAAAGGGTGTGAATAAAGCCGTTTGCAGTTAGTGCAGGAAGATGGAGCATGCACGATGCCCTAAGCCCCGTACCTGTGTTTGTGGGACAGCAGGTAGTGTAACCGTATTGAGGGTGGAATCCATAGTCCAAGGACTTTTCCAAAACATCGTCCACATGGTTTGCGCTTTTAAGGGCTTCCTGTAACCCCAGCCCCGGCATCATGGACTGAATTCGAAGGTGGTCCTCTTCGTTTACCATAACACTTATTTTCTCATCTTCCGAAATAAGGACCGCTTTTGTGTCCACCGCCCCCAGCATTTCGGGGCTTATAATATGCCTTTCCATAAGCATTTGCCGATTTACGGGCGGCATGGCTTCCATGGAAAGGTACGTAAGCCCAAGGGGCTTTGCGGCGGCTTTAACCTTTTGTAAAACCTCCTTTGCCTGAGATTGCGACATTTTTGAGGCAAAGGGAAAATCCTTTAAATTACGCGCCAAGCGAATTCGTGAGCTTATTACCACATCTCCTTGTTTTCCTTGCTGCTCATACCATTTCACTTTTTATCCCCCTCCTCAAGCTTTCTGATTTCATCACGAAGCACTGCCGCTTGCTCGTAGTTTTCTTGGGCAATTGCATCTTCAAGCTGTTTTTGCAGCTTTGCAATTTGGTGTGCTGCGCTGCCGCTTCGTTTTGGAATTTTACCCATATGCTTTACGCTTCCGTGGATACGGTTTAGGGTGCTTTGTATTTTATCGCCGAAATCATCATAGCAAATGGAGCAACCAAGCTTGCCCGTTTTAGAGAAGTTATCGAAGGAAAGCCCGCAAGCGTGGCAGGTTAGCATGCTTGGCATTGCAACGGATGGCATTTGTGTAAAAAAGCTGTTTATAATATCTGAAACAGTGATGTCAAAATTATCTACCGAAGAAACTTCTTGGTTTGCGGCGGCACAGGTGTCACACAGGTGCATTTCTGTTTTAACGTCGTTTATAACCTTTACAAAGTGAACTGAAGCTGTTTTTTTGTTGCAGTTTTGACAAAGCATAATATCCCTCCTTAATTATTCTATTAATGTTATAAGCATGTTTTTGAAAATCCTTGCCCTAATGCTGTCTCGCATGGGTTGTGGAATGTTTGAAAGCGAATTGTCGCTGATTGCGGCGGCTATCAAACCGGCGTCGCCACCGTTTATCGCCCCGCCTTCAAGGCAGTTTGTAACAAAAACCTGTGCTTCGGCGGCGGAAATAGAGTTTCCGATAGAGTTTAGAATATGCATCAAAAACTCGTCCAAGCCAAGGTTAATGCGTGTAATCCTGATATATCCACCGCCACCGCGCCTGCTTTCTACAATGTAGCCGTTTTCAGTGGTAAAACGGGTGGAAATAACATAATTTATCTGGGACGGGGCGCACCCTAACTGGCTTGCAAGCTCGTTTCGCTGAAGGTCGATGGTTCCGCCATGAGCCTCTGTTAAAAGCCGCTTTATAAATTGCTCTATAATTTCCGTAACTTTCACATTGCGCCCTCCTTTCGACAAAATTAGACTTTGACTTTCTTTGACCTTTGCTAAATATATTATACCACCATGGTATGAAAAAATCAATAGCTAACGTCGCTATATTTTTAACAAAAAATATTTTTTCCAAAGGGAATATTTTGTAAAAATCAAACAAACTACTTTTCTGTTGCGGTTTTTTGGGAAGTATTGTATAATATTAGTCAGTTAAACAGCTTTTACTAAGATGTGCAGTTTTTGCAGGAGGGTAAATATGATTGATTTTAGCAAGGTTCTTTATTTTGACGGGGCTATGGGTACCATGCTCCAAAAAAAAGGTGTGCTTGGGGCAGGAGATTTGCCCGAGGACTTAAACCTTTCAAATCCTGATGTTATATATGACATCCACAAGGCGTATATTGGCGCGGGGTGCGATATTATAAAAACCAATACCTTTGGTCTTAGCAGGCTTAAGTTCCCAAAAGAAGGCAAGGTGGAGGAAATTGCCAAGGCGGCAGTTGGCATTGCCAGGCGAGCCGCCGGGGATAAGATGGTTGCCATTGACATAGGCCCTACGGGAAAGCTTCTTGCGCCCTATGGCGATTTGAAGTTTGAAGAGGCTGTGTCTATTTTTGGCGAGGTTATAAGCTTTGGCGAAAAGTATGGGGCTGACCTTGTTTTGATTGAAACCATGAACGACACATACGAGCTTAAGGCAGCAATTTTGGCGGCTAAGGAATACTCAAGCCTTCCTGTTTTTGCAACCGTTACCTTCGACGAGGCGGGCAGGCTTATGTCGGGGGCGGATGTGGCGTGCGCCGCGGCTTTGATGGAGTCCTTGGGTGTTTGTGCCATGGGCATAAACTGCGGTTTGGGACCAAAGCAAATTAAGGAGCTTTTTACCACCATGAGGGAGTATTCACAAATTCCCGTTATTCTAAACCCAAATGCAGGGCTGCCAAAGGTTATAGATGGCGAAACCGTTTTCGATGTTTCCCCCGAGGAGTTCGCAAGGGATATGCATGGATTAATTGAAATGGGTGCAAATGTGGTGGGGGGCTGCTGCGGAACAACTCCTGAGCATATTCGTGCCATGATAGAAATGTCAAAGGGTATGACGCCCCTTCCTATTGGCAAAAAGGAGCATACGGTGGTTTCGTCTTACGGAAAGGCCGTGTTTATAGGTGAAAAGCCTGTTATAATAGGCGAGAGGATAAACCCCACCGGAAAAAAGCTTTTAAAACAGGCGCTGCGCACGGGGGACATGGACTATCTTGTGCAGGAGGCGCTAAAGCAGGTTGAGGCAGGCGCCCATATTCTTGATGTTAATGTGGGGCTTCCCGAAATAAACGAAGAAGAAACCATGGAAAAAGCCGTATCTGTATTGCAGGAGATAACCTCCCTGCCCTTGCAGATTGACAGCTCCAGCCCCAAGGTTTTGGAGCGTGCCCTTCGTATATACAACGGCAAGGCGCTTGTCAATTCCGTCAACGGAAAGAAAGAAAGCATGGAGGCGGTTTTTCCCCTTGTAAAAAAGTATGGGGGTGTGGTGGTTGCCCTAACCCTTGACGAGGACGGCATTCCCAATACCGCCCAAGGCAGGCTTAAAATTGCCCGAAAAATCGTGGAAACCGCAAAGACCTACGGCATAGACAAAAAAGATATTATTGTTGACCCGCTGACCATGGCAATAAGCTCTGACGAGTCGCAAGGGAAGGTTACCCTTGAGGCTTTGGAGCTTATCAAAAATACCCTTGGTGTTAAAACCGTTTTGGGTGTGTCGAATATTTCCTTTGGTCTTCCAAAGCGTGAGATTATAACGGGAACATTTTTTGCTATGGCACTTCAAAAAGGTCTTGATGCGGCAATTATAAATCCTTGCTCACGCACTATGATGGACGCATGGTATTCTTTTTGCGCCCTTGTTAATTTGGACCAAAATTGCAGGGAATATGTAAAAAGATATGCAGATGCCTCGGACGAGAGTGCGCCGGATTCGGTGCTGACCTTAAAAGACATAATTATAAAAGGTCTAAAGGAAAAAGCGGCCGGAAAAACAAAAGAGCTGCTTTCTTCCATGTCACCCATGGATATTATAAACGAGCAGCTTGTGCCGGCTCTTGACGTTGTGGGGGAAGGCTTTGAAAAGGGGACTGTGTTTTTGCCCCAGCTTCTTTTAAGCGCCGACACTGCCAAGGCGGCATTTGATGCTATAAGGGACTTTATTGAAAGCAGCGGCATACAAGTGCAAAAAAAGGAGAAAATAATTATAGCCACCGTAAAGGGTGATATTCACGATATAGGCAAGAATATTGTAAAGGTTATGCTTGAAAACTATGGATATGACGTGATTGATTTGGGCAAGGATGTGGATATAGACCGGGTTGTAAATGCCGCCTTAGAGGGTGATGTTTCCCTTGTGGGCTTAAGCGCCCTTATGACCACCACGGTTGCCTCAATGGGCGAGACCATAAAGGCGTTAAAGCTTAAAAAACCCGGCTGCAAGGTCATGGTTGGCGGAGCTGTGCTAACTAAGGAGTATGCCAAAATGATAGACGCCGACTACTATGCAAAAGATGCAATGGCGGCGGTGGCGATTGCACAAAAGCACTTTGGCAGGTAAGCATTGGCTCTATTGTCAAACGAGGAGCAAAATGCTATAATGAATATATATCTTTTAGAAAGAAGGTAATGGGTATGATTGATGTTGTTATTGTAGGCAATGGCCCTGCGGGCATATCCGCCGCCCTTTACACGCTTCGCTCCGGACTTGAAACAATGATTATCGGGCGTGATGAAGGTGCCTTGGCCAAAGCCGATAAAATAGAAAATTATTATGGCTTCTCCGAGCCCATTTCGGGAGTGGAGCTTATAAACAGGGGCATACAGGCTGCAAAGCGGCTTGGTGCAAAATTGGTGTCCGACGAGGTTTTAGGCATTCAATACAACGGAAATTTTATCATCAAAACCAAGCTTATGGAGGTAGAGGCAAAAGGAGTTATCCTTGCCACAGGGTCATCACGCAACACTCCCAAAATAGAGGGAATTAAGTCGTACGAAGGAAAGGGAGTAAGCTACTGTGCTGTTTGTGACGGTTTTTTCTTTAGAGGAAAGGACGTATGCGTCATAGGCGAGGGAAACTATGCCCTGCATGAGGCAGTGGAGCTTTCGGCAATGACAAAGGGGGTTACAATCCTTACAAACGGCAAAACCCCCGAGTTTTCGCCTCCTTTCAATATTAATGTCATAACCAAAAAGATAGCCAAAATTGTTGGAAGCGACGATGCTGTAAGCGGTGTTGTTTTTGAAGACGGAGAAAGCTTAACAGTTCATGGAATTTTTGTTGCGGTAGGGGTTGCCGGCAGCAGCGAGCTTGCAAAGCAAATAGGTGCCGAAACAAAGGGCAATAAAATTGTGGTTGATGAAAGCATGGCAACCAATGTTCCCGGGCTTTATGCGGCAGGGGACTGTACGGAGGGAATGTTGCAAATTGCAAAGGCAGTATATGACGGTGCCAAGGCAGGGACGGAGATAACTAAATATATCCGCAAAAATTCTCGTCATGAACATAAAGGTGCTGCAAACTAATGTGAAACAAGAGTTTTTGTGAGGTGATTGCAATGCTAAGCGGAGAAAATTTGCAGTTTTTAAAAAACAGCCTGACTTTTTGGGATAAGCTTACCAAACAGCAGGCGGATTACATAGTGTCAAATACAAGCCTTTTGCAATACAGGCAAAAGGAGCATATACACAGCGGAATCCATGATTGTATTGGCGTTGTTGTTGTTAAAAAGGGGCGCCTTAGAAACTATATCTTGTCCGACGAGGGCAAGGAAGTCACTTTGTTCAGGCTAAACAGCGGCGAGGTTAGCGTTCTTACGGCCTCTTGCGCTGTGGAAAGCGTAAATTTCGACATTCAGGTTGATGCAGAGCATGACAGCGATATATTCATAATCAAGCCGGAAGTGTTTAAAAAGCTTTGCGCAGAGAATATCTATGTGGAAAACTATTTTTTCAAAACCTTGGCCTCTCACTTTTCCGATGTGATGGCGGCTATGGAGCAGATACTTTTCCTAAGCTTTGAAAAGCGTTTGGCGTTGTTTTTGATTAACCAGTCGGAGCTTGACGGCTGTGAATACATCCGCATGACTCACGAGTCCATTGCAAACCACATGGGAAGCGCCAGAGAGGTGGTCTCCCGCATGCTCAAATACTTCCAAAAGGAAGGAATAGTCGAGCTTTCAAGAGGAGATATCGGTATAATAAACCGAGAAAAACTGGAGCGTATCGCCGAGTAGAGTATGCAAAAAGCCGGCATTAGAGAATTTTCTAATGCCGGCTTTTGTGTTGGTTTTACCTTTCAGCTTTTGTGTTTATCTGCTCTTTTTTGTGGCATACAACCATAACGGAATTATCCTTGCTTAGTGTAACGGTAACCGTATCGCCTTCTTTAATTTGACCTGATATAAACATTTCTGCCAAAGTCGCTTCTATTTCTTTTGAAATAACCCTTCTCATGGGTCTTGCGCCGTATTTTTCGTCATAGCCTTTTTTGACTATATATGCTTTTAGCTCTTCGCTGAAAGCAATTTTTATGTTCTTTTCCAAAAGACCTTTTTTCAAATCGTCCAGCATCAAGCTGCAAATATCGATAAGCTCTTTTTCTGTCAAATGGTCGAAGATTACAATTTCGTCAACCCTGTTTAAAAATTCCGGGCGGAAAATTTCCTTAAGCGCCGAGCCTACCTTGTTTTTAACATCTTGGGTTTTGGAATGGCTAAATCCAAGGGAGGCGCCTTTTGCGTCCGTTCCGGCGTTGGAGGTCATAATAATTACACAGTTTTCAAAGTTTACAACCTTTCCATGGCTGTCGGTAAGCCTTCCCTCGTCCAAAATTTGAAGAAGAAGATTAAATATATCGCTATGCGCCTTTTCAATCTCGTCAAACAGGATAACGCTGTAGGGGCGGCGTCTTACCTTTTCGGTAAGCTGTCCTGCATCGTCATAGCCCACATACCCCGGGGGCGAGCCGATTATTTTTGAAACGGAGTGTTTTTCGGTGTATTCGCTCATGTCAAGGCGAATCAGGGCGTCCTCGTCGTCAAAAAGCTCTCTGGCAAGCTGCCTTACAAGCTCTGTTTTACCCACTCCCGTGGGACCGACAAATATGAAGGAAACCGGGCGCCTTTTTGCGGATATGCCCGAGCGGTTAATCCTTATTGCACGGGCAACGGCGTTTACAGCTTCGTTTTGACCGATAAGCCGCCTGTGCAGCCTGTTTTCAAGGTTTATAAGCTTGTTGGACTCAAATTCGCTAATGCGCTGGACGGGAATTTTAGTCCACATTTCAATAACCGCCGCTACGTCGTTTATTTCAAGCTCTGTAAAAAGAGCCTCCTTTTCCAGATTTTCTATTTCCCTAACAAGCCTGCACTCGTTGATTTTAAGGTCTGCAGCCTTTTGGTAATCCTCAATGGAATCGGCAAGGGCGGCGCTTTCTTTTTCCTCCTGCACCGCTTTAAGCTCCATTTTAAGCATTTCCAGCTCCGTAAGCTTGGTGTTATTCAAATTGGCACGAGAGCCTGCCTCGTCAATAACGTCTATAGCCTTATCCGGCATAAACCTGTCGGTAATATACCTGTCCGCCAAAACCACCGCCGTGCGGATAACGTCATCGCTGATTTTAACGCTATGGTGATTTTCGTAATAATCTTTTATGCCTTTTATAATTTCTATTGTTTCGTCAACGGAAGGCTCTTCCACTATAACAGGCTGGAACCTTCGCTCGAGGGCGGAGTCCTTTTCAATGTGCCTGCGGTATTCGTCCAAGGTGGTTGCGCCAATTACCTGAATATCTCCTTTGGAAAGGGCGGGCTTTAGAATGTTTGCCGCTCCCATTGCGCCTTCGGCGTCTCCTGCCGCCACTATGTTGTGAAGCTCGTCTATGACGAAAATAATATTTCCTCTTTTCTTGGCTTCTTCTATTATTGCCTTTAATCTGGCTTCAAATTGGCCCCTGAATTGAGTGCCTGCAACTACCGAAGTCAAATCCAAAAGATAGACTTCTTTATCCAAAAGCTTGTTTGGCACCTGCTTTTGGGCAATTTTGACCGCCAGGCCTTCGGCTATTGCAGTTTTGCCAACGCCCGGCTCGCCAATTAAAACGGGGTTGTTTTTCTTTCTTCTGTTTAAAATTTGGACAACCCGCTCAATTTCCACATCCCTGCCAACTATTCTGTCGATTTCGTTGTTTTTTGCCTTGTTTGTAAGGTTTGTCCCGTATTGGTCCAAAACACTTTTCTTTTTAGGCGCTTCCTTGGTAGCTGTTTTTTGCGATTTGGAGCTGTTTTTTTCGTTGGAAGAGTCTTTGTCTTCCGTGCCGCCAAACAGGGACTGCATCATGGGCACCATGTTTTTCATCATTTCCGGATTAAGCTCGCTCCCTTCGCCAAGCAAACCCTTGCTAAGCTCGTCGAACTCCTCCTCGTTAATGCCCATTTGGTTTATAATATCGTTAATAGGCGCTATTCCAAGGCTTTTTGCACACGTCATGCAATAGCCTTCGTTTTTATGTTCGCCGCCTTCAACCTTCGTTATAAAAACTACTGCCATGTTTTCTTTGCACTTACTGCATAACATAACCTCTGCCTCCAATCTGTATGGAAAATATATGAGAAAAAGCTTTTCTTTTGATTTATGAAAATAAAAATACATTCGGCGCAAAGATGGATATGATGAAATTCGCTTACACTCATTATATCATATCCTTTATTTAATTACGCCGTTGGCGCAAAGATGGATATGATGAAATTCGCTTATACTCATTATAACATAACAGATTGGATTTGGAAATAGTAGTAATAAACATTTAAGATTTATCTTTTGGTCTGAAAATTAGTGCAAACGCATAACCAAAGAACATTGCCGCCGCAATCCCTGCAGCGGTGGCAGTAAGCCCGCCTGTAAAAATCCCTATAAGCCCCCTTTCGTCAACTGCCTTCATAACTCCTTTGCCAAGGGCATAGCCAAAGCCCGTCAGGGGTATTGTAGCGCCTGCTCCTGCAAATTTTACCAGCGGCTCATAAAGCCCAACTCCCGTAAGAATAGTGCCTATTACCACATAGGAAACCAAAATTCTTGCAGGCGTAAGCTTTGTTTTGTCAATAAGAACCTGACCTATGGCACAAAGCAGTCCGCCGATTAAAAAAACCTTTAAATATTCCATACTATCACTCCTTCGTATTGGAAATTGCCACAGCATGGGCTATACATGGAATGGACTCTCCCTGCTGGGTTATGGTAGGGCTCATAAGCGCACCTGTGCCCACAAACAAAACATTGTTTATAACCTTTTTCTGAAGCTGATTTAAAATATATCCGCAAAGGACTATTGCACTGCACCCGCAGCCGCTGCCGCCGGCGTGCACATCCTGTTTTTCCTGGTCAAAAACCATCAGCCCGCAATCGTTATAGTTTTTGCCAAGGTCATATCCTGCCTCCGACATCATCTCCTGCACAATTTCAAACCCTATTTTCCCCAAATCTCCGGTAACAATAAGGTCGTAGTAGTCCGGTCCCCTTTTGGTATCGCTAAAGTGTGCCAAAAGAGTGTCCACCGCCGCAGGCGCCATTGCCGCACCCATGTTGGCAGCGTCCTTTATGCCCTTGTCAATAATTTTTCCTGTGGTTATATGGGTGATATACGGGCCTTCCCCTTCGTTTGACAAAACCGCCATTCCCGCCCCTGTCACCGTCCACTGGGCGGTGGGCGTCCTTTGTCCGCCATATTCCATGGGAAAACGAAACTGCCGCTCGGCAGAGGCAAAGTGGCTGCTTGTTCCGCAAATTACATTTTCCGCAAACCCCCCGTCTATGGCCATTGCACCCAGCGACAGCGACTCCGCCATAGTAGAGCAGGCGCCAAACAGCCCATATATGGGCACCTCCAGCTCCCTTGCTCCAAAGCTGGAGCTTACGCATTGGTTTTGCAGGTCGCCGGAATAGATAAGGTTAATTTCCCCAAGAGGTTTGTTTGCCTTATGTGCGGCTTTTGTAATTGCCTCCCTTTGCATTTTGATTTCAGACTTTTCCCAGGACTCCTCTCCCCAGTGTCCGTCCTCCATAATAAGGTCGAAAGCTTCCCCGATAGGTCCTTCGCCTTCTTTTTTGCCTGCTATGGTGTACGCGCCTATTATTTTCACATCCCCCGAGATAAAAACACTTTGACGTCCCAGTCTTTTATTTGCCTGCATTAACATCCCACCTTGTCAAAACTTCTATTATTCTAAATTATTATTGATTAAAGCGGAAATATTTATGCAAAAAAAGCCCTTTGTCAAACCTGATGATTTGACAAAGGGCTTTAAAATATTTCGCATATAAAGCGGTTGCTTATGATAGTGCATCCTCATCGGCGATAAGGGTAACATCGCTGTGAAGGTTTAACATTGTTGACGGATTTTGGGTTGTAATTTTTCCTGAAAGAAGGCTTCTTACAGCCTCGGCTTTAACTTTTCCGCTTGCAAGTATAATGATTTTCCTTGATTTTAAGATTGTTCCCATGCCTGTTGTTAAGGCTTTTTTCGGAACATCGTCCATGCTGTCAAAAAACCTTGAGTTTGCTTCAATTGTGTTTTGGGTTAGGGAGGTGATGTGGGTTGCGCTTTCAAGGTAGTCGTCGGGCTCGTTAAAGCCAATGTGTCCGTTTTGACCTATGCCCAGTACCTGCAAATCAATGCCGCCTGCAGCCCCAATTGCTTCCTCATAGCGCACACATTCACCTTCGGGATTGTCTGTTTCTCCGTTTGGAATATTAACATTTTCCTTATTTATATTAATGTGGTTGAAGAAATTTTCAAACATAAAATAGTGGTAGCTTTGGTTATTGTCTTTTGATATTGGAAAATACTCGTCCAAATTAAAGGTTTTTATCTTGGAAAAATCAAGCTTGTTTTCCTTGTTCATTTGAATGAGTCGGCTATACATTCCAAGGGGTGTAGAGCCTGTTGGAAGTCCTAAAATACAGTCAGGCTTCATTGTAACCTGTGCCGCCACAATTCTTGCGGCAGCTTCGGAAACTTCATCATAATTTTTGCATTTTATTACTCTCATAATACTGAACCTACTTTCTTTGAAATGTTATTTGCAAAATCTTGAACATACTTTAATATAAATTCTTTAATATCCAAGTTATGGTCACGAACTAAAGGGGTAAGGTCCATGGCGTAAGAGACCGCATTTACCTTATCTACCCCGTGGGATTCGCTGTATGTTGCGTTAGCAAGCCATCTTCCGACGGTTGCAAGGTCATAGCGCTTTCCGCCTGCTATTTGCGAGTCGAAAACGCCCAAAAGAGCAGCCCCTAAATTGTCACGCCCGGAAACGTCGAATGAAACCTTGTGCTCATCGCCAAGCCAGTCCAGACCCCTCCAAACCTCACAGCCATAAACCGCCTTTGGGGTGTAGCCAAGCTCTCTTAAAGCCTTTATAACCTTTACCGCCACGCCAATATGGGTATCGTGCTTGTCTGCCAGGTTGTGGGTGTATATATAATCAGGTGTTGACCTTTCGATTATGCTTTTGATGTCATCTATAACGTCTGTGTTTGTTGGGGATTTAACCTGGCTGCTTGTGTAGTCAAGAAAAACCTGAGCGCAGTATTCGCCTACAAAAGCGGCCTTTTTTTGCTCCACCTTTCTGACAGCCTGCATTTGCTCATCGGTGTAGTGGGCGTAAATTCCGCTTCTTGGGCTTCCTGCACCGTTGGTCACAACAACGCCTGTAAAATGCTTATCATCTTTTCCAAAGCAATTTAAAATGCCGTCATACGCCATAATTTCTATATCGTCATGGTGGGCGGCAATCGCCAGGTGAGTGGTTTTTTCAAGCGCCTTATCCTCGCTGATTCCGCTTGGTATATAAATTTCCATTGTTATCGCTCCTTTATGGCAACCAAAGAGCCAGATTTAAATATATTTTTGCACAACTTTTTTCATGAAATCCATTTTTGTTTCCATGTCCGAAACCAATTTAAATTGGTTTCTTGCCCTGTCAAGATTATGGCTTGGGCGATGTATTTTAAAGTAATTGTCGCCGTCTAAATAGTCTGTTAAAAACCTGATTCCACATTCAAAGGTCATAAGCTTTGCGGAAAAAGCCATATACTCAATTTCTGCCGGGGCAAGAGTGTCCCCCACTACTTCCAAAAATCCTTTGGTGAATATTTCATAAAGTTCATCCCGCATAAAAACCTTTGATAAATCCGTTTCGTCCTCAAGGGCAGAGCTTGCGCCAAAACGAATGGAGTCGCCAAAGTCATATAAAAGCGAGCCGGGCATAACGGTATCAAGGTCAATAACACATATGCCCTCGCCTGTTTTGTTGTCTATCATGATATTGTTATACTTTGTGTCGTTATGTGTTACGCGGACGGGAATGTCGCCTTTTTCTATAAGGTCAACTATGATTCCAACCTCGTCTTTTCGAGCCATTGCAAACTCGATTTCAGCTTCAACCTCTTTTACCCTGCCGACTTTGTCAGCTTTGACTGCCTTTAGCAGGTTTTCAAAGCGTACTTTTGTGTTGTGGAAGTTGGGTATTGGCTCAAAAAGGGATTTGGCAGGAAAGTCTGCAAGCTGCCTTTGAAACAGTGCAAAGGATTTCGCAGCGTTGTAAAAATGAATCGGCTCCTGCACAAGCTGATGGCTTTTTGCATCGGTGATAAACACATAAATCCTGTAATATTCTTCGTCGGGAGTCATATAGAAATTCTCGCCGTCGTTGGTCTTTATTATATTCAAGGTTTCCCTTTCGGGGTCCCCGCCTCGGGCTATAATTTGTTCCCTAAGGTGGGATGTTACAGCCGAAATATTTTTCATTATATTTTCGGGTGATTTAAAAATTTGGTTGTTTATCCTTTGAAGAATGTATTTTTTTGCGGTAGTTGTGACGAGGTATGTATCGTTAATGTGCCCCTCGCCATAAGGAACTATGCTGGTTGGCTCTCCTTCTATTTTAAAATTTGATAAAATTTTCTCACATTCCATCATATAGCCCTCTTTCGATAAGTTCTTTTATTGCTTTTACCACCATGGGTTTGTCTTCCTTATAGGTAATTCCATACCATTTATCGTCTGTTTGCAAAACATCAACCTTTGCTTTACCGCTTTTTATAAGGCTGTCCACAATCAAGGGTATATAATATTCCGACTTTATGAGGTCATTGGTAGTGTTTAAAAAGTCTATAAAGCCTTTTTCTATTTCCTCAAAAATAACCGGGGTAAAGCCCCACATATTCATGGACACCACAGTATCCTGGGGAAGAGGAATCCAGTTTTCCCCGTCCTCGGTATATTTCAAATCTTTAATTTTGGTCCTCTCTACAATGCTTTTTAAGGTGTTGTTTTCAATTTCGCACACCCCTCGGGATACGGTGCCGTTTTCCGTTAAGGTGTTCTTTAGCTTATAGCCCACCATTGAAAAATTATATCCTGAGGTGGCTTTAAGATGGTCATTTAATATTTTAAAAGAGTTTTGCCCGTAATAATCGTCTGCGTTTATAACTGCAAAAGGTGTATCTATAATACTTTTGCAGGATAAAATTGCATGGGCTGTTCCCCAAGGCTTAACCCTACCTTCTGGGGTTTTGTACCCTTTTGGAAGGTCGTTTATATCTTGGAAGGCATATTCCACCTTTATTTTGCTTTCGGCCCTTTTTCCGACCGTTTGCTTAAATTCATTTTCAAAATCCTTCTTTATAATAAATACAACTTTGTCAAAACCAGCCTTTACCGCATCATAAATAGAGAAATCTAAAATAGTTTCTCCATTTGGACCTACGGGCTCGATTTGTTTCAGGCCGCCAAACCGGCTGCCCATGCCGGCTGCCATAATTACAAGTGTAGTTTTATCTGTAGCCATTTGGATTTCCCTCCTGCCATCTCCATGTATCTGCACACATATCGTCTATGGTATGCACTGCTTTAAAACCAAGTTCTTTTTCCGCTTTCGACGGGTCGGCATAGCACATTCCTATATCGCCGGGACGTCTTTTTACTATTTTATAAGGAACTTTTCTGCCGCTTGCCCTTTCAAAAGCCTTAACCATGTCCAAAACGCTGTATCCCTGCCCTGTTCCCAGGTTATAAATCACCATGCCGGACTTTTTTGATATTTTTTCAATTGCCTTAAGGTGTCCGTCTGCCAAATCCATAACATGGATATAGTCGCGAACGCCGGTTCCGTCGGGGGTGTCGTAGTCGTCTCCAAAAACAGAAAGCTCTTTTAGCTTGCCTATTGCGACCTGTGAAATATAAGGCACAAGGTTGTTTGGAATTCCGTTGGGGTCCTCGCCTATAAGCCCGCTTTTGTGTGCCCCCACAGGGTTAAAGTAACGCAGTATGGCAATATCCCATTGGTTGTCGGATTTGCATAAATCTTTAAGTATATACTCGATTGTCAGCTTTGTCTGCCCATATGGGTTTGTGGCTGAAAGGGGGAAGTCCTCTTTAATCGGGACGGCGTGGGGGTCACCATATACCGTAGCCGACGAGCTGAACACAAGTTTTTTTACATTGTATTTTTCCATGACTTTGCAAAGGTTAAGTGTGCCTGTTATGTTGTTATGGTAATAAGTCAGGGGAATTTGAACAGACTCGCCGACAGCTTTAAGGCCTGCAAAGTGTATGACAGCGTCATAGTTTCCGTTTTTAAAGATTTCGTCCATTGCCTCGCAGTCTAAAAGGTCGGCTTTGAAAAACCCAAAATCTTTTCCGGTAATCTTCTTTACACGCTCAAGAGCAACCTCACTGCTGTTGGAAAGATTATCAACTACATCAATATCATAACCGGCTTCCAAAAGAAGCACACATGTGTGGCTTCCGATGTATCCTGCGCCGCCGGTAACCAAAATTTTCATGGCATTTCCTCCAAAAATATAGTATTTATTTTTATCATTTCAATTGTACATTAATCTTGTCAGAAAATCAAGTGAAAAAGTTTATAAAACTTTAATGCAAATAATAAAAATTTTCGGAATTTTCTCTTATAGACAAGCATAAGGTTGTTATAGGAGAAATTTGGAGGGAAAACTTTCATGATACGAAATATAAATAAAATGATTGCAGGGCATGTAAACGACAACTCGGTAAAATATTTTTTCCTGATACTTTGCTTTGCCGCAGGAATTGCAGCAGGCGCCCTTTTTGTCGGTGCTCTTCCTTCTGAAAAGTGCGAGGAGCTTATGACGGCTATAAGCGGCTTTGCAGCGTGGATTGACGATGGAGAAATAAAGCCGGTTTCAACCTTTCGCCTGTCCATGATTAATAATTTAAGAAGTGTTGCGCTTTTGTATGTTTGTGGAATGTCCCTTTACCTTTCTGCGCTTGCTTATATACATATGATTGCAAAGGGCTTTGTAATCGGCTTTACGGTAGGGTTTATGTCCCTTTTTTTTGGCGGTAAGGGTTTTTTGCTTGCTGCCGTGTCGGTTTTGCCGCAAAGCGTGCTGCTTGTTCCCGCTCTTGCAATTATGTCGGTTTTGTCCATAAACCATGCCATAGCACGCTCCAAATTGCCCCGTCATGGCATAATGCGCACCGACAACAGAAGAAGGCTTTTAAGGTACACATGCTCCACCGGTTGGATTTGCTGCCTGATTTTCTTGTCAGCATTGGTTGATGCCTTCGTAATTCCTGTATTTGTAAAAACTGTTAGTGGTTTGTTCTAATTGCATATACAATATATTGTGTTTTGGAATATATTTGTGCAAATTCCAATAAATTTTTCGGCTTTTTTTAAAAAAACCCTGTACAAATCTTTAAAATTAAGGTATGATTATATTATATGCTGTTTACATAACGCAGGTTTTAGGGGGAGGTGTCCCTTTAAAGCCTATAACAATACATAGGAAGGAGTAGTTATAAGTGGAGCCGAATTTGGAGCTGTTTATTGACTACCTGGCAAATACCAGAAAGCTGTCTGTCAACACTATTGAGTCATACAGGCGGGACATTGTTCAATATATTACATACGTACGAAAAAACAATATTGCAAAATACGAGAATGCATCACCTACGGTTATATTGGACTATATGATGCATCTGAAAAATATAGGCAAAGCAGCATCTACCATATCCCGCAGCCTTGCGTCAATCAGGGCTTTTTACCGCTTTCTTGTGGACAGGCATATAAGCGAAACAGACCCAACCATGGACCTGCAATCCATAAGACCGGAGAAAAAGCTTCCTCAAATACTTACCAGCAGTGAAATCAACCTTCTCCTTGAACAGCCTTCAACCTCCGATGCAAAGGGAATCAGGGACAAGGCCATGCTTGAAGTGCTTTATGCCACGGGAATTCGTGTTTCGGAGCTTGTTTCCCTGCAAATGTCCGATGTTAATTTGGATTTGGGCTATATAATTTGTAGGAGTACGAAAAAAGAACGTATCATCCCCCTTTATGAGGAGGCTGTAAATACGCTAAGGATATATATGGAAAAAGCCAGAGGCACTATGACTGCAAATCCGGAGGAAAAGGCGCTGTTTCTAAATGTCAACGGCTCAAGGATTACAAGGCAGGGTTTTTGGAAGGTTGTTAAAAGCTACACCAAAAAAGCAGCCATTGATAAAGACATAACTCCGCACACCTTAAGGCACTCCTTCGCAGCGCACCTTTTGCAAAACGGGGCAGACTTAAAGTCCATACAGCAAATGCTGGGGCATTCGGACATATCTTCAACCCAAATATATACCAATTTGATAAACAACAAGATAAAAAATGTTTACATAAACGCCCACCCAAGGGCAAAAGCTTAAGGCTTTTATTCTAAAATATAATATTTACGCATACCATTTATAATAGAACAACCTTTGCATGGGTTGTGCTTTGAAATCATTGTGGGAGGTAATTTTCAATGAAAGCTAAAGTCGGTATGCGTTTTTTTTGTGTGCTTATAGCACTTTTTTTGGCATGTCCTGCTATATATGCTGAAGATACCAAGGTTTTGGACCTTGAGACTGTGGGAGCGGTGCTGATGGACGCCGGCTCCGGACAGGTGCTTTACGAGGAAAACCCCCATGAGCGTGTGAAAATTGCCAGCGTAACAAAGGTTATGACCATGCTGCTTATAATGGAGGCTATAAAAAGCGGAAAAATTACCATGGACGAGATGGTAACCGCCAGCGAATATGCATGCAGTATGGGAGGCTCGCAAATTTATCTCGAGCCCGGGGAGCAAATGACAGTAGAGGATATGATAAAAGCAATTGCGGTAGCCTCTGCAAATGATGCCTCCGTTGCAATGGCGGAGCATATCATGGGAAGCCACGACGCTTTTGTTCAGGCTATGAACAAAAGAGCAAAGGCGCTTGGAATGAATAATACCAACTTTATAAACAGCAGCGGCCTGGACGGAGAAAATCAATACAGCTGCGCATTGGATGTGGCGATTATGTCCAGGGAGCTTATGAAGCACGAGACAATATATCCTTATCTTAAAATATGGACGGACAGCTTGCGCGGCGGTGAATTCGGTCTTGCAAACACCAATAAACTAATACGGTTTTACCAAGGTGCCACAGGCATAAAAACCGGTTCCACCGATGAGGCGAAATATTGCCTTGCAGCATCCGCCACCCGCGACAACTTGTCTTTAATTGCGGTGGTTTTGGGGTCCCCCACCTCTCAAATCAGGTTTAACAATGCCTCAAAGCTTTTGGACTATGGCTTTGCAAATTATGCCGTTGTGCAGGGCACTAAAAAAGGAGAGTCCTTTGGAAATGTCGATGTTTCAAAGGGAGCGCAGGATAATGTGGAGGCAGTGGCCCAGGAGGATTTCCAAAGGCTTGTCACCAAGGACAAAAAGGGGGCGCTTGAGGTAAAGCCCCAGCTTCCAAATCAGGTTATAGCCCCTGTAAATAAAGGAGATAAAATCGGAGAGCTACACATATATATAGAAGATGAAAAAGTAGGAACAGTGAATTTGATAGCAAAAGACAAGGTGGATAGAATAAAACCATGGGCAATGTTTATGGTCATGCTGAAAATGTGGACCATGAGTTAGGCTTTAAAATTAAAAGTTCGGGCTTTTTTGAAGGCTCGAACTTTTTTTGTTTAGGAGATTATTCACGTGCGAAAAGCGGCAATATTATATGAAGGATTTTTGTGCCCGAACAACCTTTCTAAAAAGTTTTTATAATTTTTTTAAAAAAGGTGTTGACAATGTGAAAAGTTCCTGCTATAATAGTTTTTGCGCTTGGGGAAAACAAGCGGTTTTGAAAGTATGAGCCTTGAAAAGTGAATAGCGTAAGATAGAGAATAAGTTCTCGTCAATTTGTCGGAGCATGTAAAGTGCTCTAAGAGAATTAATAAAAGTAATGAGCCAAAAAGCTCAAAGGTT
>JAQVDK010000059.1 GCA_028697835.1 Eubacteriales bacterium
GCAGCGGCAACATGCCCGTAGGTATTCATATCATAGGCAAGTCACTGGACGAGTCAACCGTTTTAAGAGCGGCATATACCTTTGAGCAAAATACAGACTTTCACAAAAACAGAGCAGTGATAAAGTAGGACGAAAGGAGCAAGCGAAATGAAATATGAAACGGTAGTTGGTCTTGAAATACATGCAGAGCTTTCCACCGATACAAAAATGTATTGTGGCTGCGCAACTTCATTTGGCAGTGAGCCGAACGTACATTGCTGCCCTGTTTGTCTTGCAATGCCGGGGACCTTGCCTGTTATAAACAAAAAGGCTATTGATTTTGCAATAAAGGCGGGACTTGCCACAAATTGTGAAATTACCCGCAAAGGAAATCAGGAGCGAAAAAACTATTTCTATCCCGACCTTCCCAAGGCATATCAAATTTCACAAATGAAAACTCCTCTTTGTGTAAATGGATATATTGACATAGAGGTTGAAGGAGAAACAAAAAGAATTCGCATAAACAGGATTCATATCGAAGAAGACGCAGGCAAGCTTTTGCACGAGGCGGGAGGGGGCGGAACCTTGGTTGACCTTAACCGAGGCGGAACTCCTCTGATAGAAATTGTTACGGAGCCTGACATAAGAAGTGCAGAGGAAGCAAGGGCGTTTCTCGAATCCATAAAAGCGATTTTGGAATATCTTGAAGTTTGCGACTGTAAGATGGAGCAGGGCTCACTTCGATGCGACGTTAACGTTAGCGTAAGGCAGGAGGGCGCTTTAGAGTATGGCACAAGGACCGAGATGAAAAATCTAAACTCTTTCCGCTCCGTAATAAGGGCTATCGAATCGGAAAGCCGAAGGCATATAGAGGCTATCGAATATGGCGAGGAAATAATTCAGGAAACCCGAAAGTGGGACGACGACAAGGGTATAAGCTTTTCCATGAGGGACAAGGAGGAGGCGCAAGATTACAGATACTTCCCCGACCCGGACCTTGTTTATATAGCTATTGACGATGAAAAAATCGAAAGCATAAGAAAAACCCTTCCCGAGCTTCCGGCGGCAAGAAGGGAGCGGTATGTGCAGGAATATGAAATTCCCAGGTATGATGCGGAGCTGATTACAAACAGCAAGTATTTGGCTAACTTTTTTGAAAGCTGCGTATCCCTTGGTGCAACGCCAAAGGTGGTCAGCAATTGGCTACTGGGGGATGTGGCTAAAATACTTAACGAAAAGGCCGCCACAGCCGAGGAAATTCCGTTTTCGCCGGAGCATCTTGCAAAGCTAATAGAAATTATTGAAAATGGCACAATAAGCAACACAGCAGGCAAAAAGGTGCTCGAGGAGCTGTTTAAAAATCCTCGTGACCCTGAAGCTATAGTTAAAGAAAAAGGGCTTGTTCAAATAAGCGACGAGGGAGAGCTTTTAAAAGTAATAATTCAGGTAATTGACGAAAATCCACGCTCCTTGGAAGATTATAAAGCTGGAAAGAAAAAGGCCATGGGCTTTCTTGTGGGGCAAACCATGCGTGCCACAAAAGGCCAAGGCAACCCCCAGATGATAAACAAGCTTTTAAAGGAAGAGCTCGACCGCAGATAATTTTTGCATATGATACCAAAACGGACCGCCCAAAAGCGGTCCGTTTTAGCATTTGGTATCCTCTTGCCAGCGATAAGACAATATAGCCGGCACTGTTTTTCACATTAGCGCAACAAAAATAAATTTTTGCTGCGCTATTTATATTAACAGTCGACAAATACATATCTGGCGACTGGGAAAAGGGGGATGCCAATATTATATTATGAAAGAGGTAAAATTAATGTTACTGTCAAAGCCACATATTCCCGAAGGAAAAGTGACTCATGTTATTGTTGATAAAAATGCTCCTTGTGAATTTATAGAAAATTTATATAAGCTGAAAATCGAAGTAATTTTTTCGGCAGAGCTTTCGCTGCCCGGGGGCATAGCTACACATCCCGATATGCAAATTGCCCATTTGGGGAAAGATACGTTTGTTTGCGAGCCATCCTGTTTTGAGCATTATAGCCAAAGGTTGGCACCCCTTGGGCTTAATGTTGTTAAAGGAAAAACATGTTTAGCCAGTAACTACCCCAACGATATTGCATATAATATAGCAAGGGTAGGAAGGTATGCCATTCACAAATTTTCTTATACTGATTATAAAATTAAAGAAATTTTGGAAGCTGATGATGTTTGTATAATAGATGTTGCGCAAGGTTATACTAAATGTGCCATAGGCGTTGTAAGTGAAAAGGCTGTAATAACAGCAGACCGCGGCATAGCAAAGGCACTTGAAAAAACTGATATTGATGTACTTACCATAGAAGAAGGAAACATTGCTCTTTGGGGGGTGGACTATGGTTTTATAGGTGGAACCTGCGGTCTTATATCCCCTAATATTTTAATTTTTTGCGGCAATGTGGAAAGGCATAACGACTATCCAAACATTAAAAAATTTTCAAAAAAGCATGACGTCGATATTTTATCCTTGTGCAGCGGCGGCTTGGTTGACATTGGTTCGATAATTCCCATAAAACAGGATGTGATATGTTGGAGCGATTCTCGATAATTACCGATACTAAAGAAATGCAAAAGGCACTTTTAAAGAAAATCTCCGCAGAAGTGGGAGAAGAAGTGGCAGTTGACGTAGATGACAACGCTATTAAAATTGCAAGCGACTCGGACAAAGCAAAGGAAAAGATTATTAAAGCCATTTCGGACACTATAGTTGAAAAGTATGAGAACAAGCTTTTAAACAAATTGATTAACCAGAATTATTTTTATTTTACCCTGCCCGACAAAAGAAATATTTTGAAAAAGGCAATAAGCTATACCGATGAAGAAAAGATATACAGCAATTTAGTAAGAGCAAAGCTAAACGAATACCTTTCCACAGCAGATAAGCTTACTCTTGAAGGATTTGTGAATTTTAGGCTGAAGGATTACCAAAACGAGCTTGAAGAGGTTATAGACAGAGCAGTTGACGACTTTATGATTGAAAAAGAGTACAAGGAATTTATCAAACTTTTGAAATATTTTGTGGAGATACAAAATCCACGGTATGAACTTGTAAATATTGTGCCTGTGGGCAGTGAATATAGTATGTATGACGGACACGGCAGTGACATTACAAAAGAGTGCATGCGTGAATTTGCGAGGGATATTCAAAACCAAAGAATTAACTCTGATGATTTGCTTATAAGCTCTTTGATTTCCATAGCACCCAGAAGAGTATGCATCCACCGCCCCGATGACATTGAAAATACTGAACTGCTAAGCACTATTGAACAAGTTTTCAGCAAAAAGATAAGCATGTGCAGCGGCTGCAGTATATGCGAAAAGCATTAATAAATCCCTGTTCGTTTTATGAACAGGGATTTATGATTTTATTGGGTTGTTATTTCCACTAATTGAAATTCTTCGTGCCAATTTACTTCGGCGCCTAAAGCATTTGAAATAAAGCGGACGGGGACTAATGTTCTGCCCTCGGTTTCAAAGGAGGAAACGTCCATTTCCAAAGCTTCGCCATTTATATATACAACAAAATCACCGATAGTATGTTTGATAACCTTTTCGCCGGCGGTTGCGGTAATAAGCCTTGTTTCGTCCTCGTATTCAACCTGTGCGCCAAGGGCTTCAAAGATTTTTCTCATTGGAACCATGGTCCTGTCGTTAACTTTTATAGGCGCAACGTCAAACTCAACAAGCTCGCCGTTTACTGTAACCAAAATTTCGTCCTCTTTGCCATCGCCTACCATGCCTGCCATATTCATAAGGTTTGCGGAGTTTTCTTCGGTAAGCTCGGGAAGTGTGATATCGTCAATCAAGTTGTAGTCATAGTAGGTGGTTTTTATGTCAAACGCAAATTTTATATCGGAAGGTGCGCCTGTTAGTTCGCTGTTTAAGTTAATATTAAGTACTGTTTCCATATCTTTTATAAAACCGTCTTCATTGATGGTGAAGTCAGCCTTGATGCCATCTTCGCCAAAGAAATTGGCATTTGTCAGCATATCAACAGTGCTCTTTAGCTGCTCCTGGGACAACTCATTCAATTGACCGCCAGCTTCTGCAAAGGACTTGGCAAATGTGCTAAATACAACTTCGAAATACTTTCCTATAATCTCATTTGAGATTTTTGCGGTATATTTTTCATCTTCTTTTGTAACGTCTATTTGAGAGAAATCAAAGTCTGCTGTTATTTCTTCCAAAAGCTTTGTGCCATCCGAGCTCATAAGGGTAAGAAGTTCCTCTGTTTGCTCTTTGGAAAGACCTTGGAAAATTTCTGCCCCGTCAAGGTAATAATACTCAATGCCGGGTATGTTACTAATCATTTCGGGGAACTTATAAATAATAAGTGCCTTTGGATTTTCTGCGTCGGTTAGGTTAATATCATACCAAAGCCCAAAATCAAAACCAATGCCACCTGCTTTGAAATTGGCGTTTGCTTCAATCAAAACTTCCTTTTCCGACTTTTTAAGGTACTTCATGGCAACATCAGCAGTTGCGTCTTTAAGCATTGCCTGGGCCATAGGGTCACTTGATAGCTCTTCCCCCAAATCCGCACTAAAGTTTATTGTCATATCGGCGCCATATGATGAAATCTCGCCTGTTTTAAGGTATGCATCCCAAAGCTCTTGCTGCTCTGCTGTGCAGCCTGCCAGCATAACCGCTGCTAAAATTATGGACGTAATTAAACAAAAAGTTTTTTTCATTGCTCCAACTCCTTTATATTTTGTATAATTTAATTATCTTACAAAAAGAGTTGATTGTCAAGGAAAAATTAGATATAATATAATGAAGGGAGTGAAATTATGGAAAAGCTAATGATTATAGACGGAAACAGCATTGTAAACCGCGCTTTTTACGGCATCAGGCTTCTGACCAATAGCGAAGGGCTATATACCAACGCTATATATGGTTTTTTAAATATATTGTTTAAATATTTGGAAGAAGAAAATCCTGATTATTTAACCGTTGCTTTTGACCTTCCGGGACCTACTTTCCGCCATGAGCAGTTTAAAGAATATAAGGCAAACCGAAAAGGCATGCCAGACGAGCTTGCCCAGCAAATGCCCATACTAAAAGAAGTTTTGTCTGCCATGAACATTGATATGCTTTCCCTTGAGGGGTACGAGGCGGATGATATTATCGGAACCGTTTCGACAATTTGTGAAAACGAAAATAAAGGGTGCATTATTTTAACAGGCGATAAAGACGACCTTCAGCTTGCATCTGACAAAACAATAATCAAGCTTGTAACCACAAAAGGCGGCAGCTCACAAACCGTTGATTACAACCACCGGACGGTTATTGAAAAATATGGCGTAAGCCCGGAGGAGTTTATAGACGTCAAGGCGCTTATGGGCGATGCCTCCGACAATATTCCGGGGGTTTTGGGGATTGGGGAAAAAACAGCCCTAAGTCTTATCAAAGCTTTTGGAAGCATTGAAAATCTGTATAAAAATATTGACAGCCCCGAGATTAAAAAAGGTGTTAGAGAAAAGCTTATAAACGGGAAAGAAAATGCGTTTTTAAGCAAAGCCCTTGCCACTATAAACAGGCAGGTCCCCATTTCTTTTTCCTTTGACGAGTGCAAACGCGGTGAATATGATACAGACAGGCTTCTTACCCTTTTTAAAAAGCTTAATTTTAACAACTTGATACAAAAGCTGGAGCTTGCAAAGCGCCCGTCCGAGCAAATGGAGTTTTCCTTTGCCGGCGGGGAAGGGACAGAGGACGTCAAGGCGGAAATTAAAAAAAGCGGCATAATGTATTATTATATAACAGGCAAAGAAATTGCGGTTGCGGCAAGTGAGGAAAAGGCGGCTGTTGTGCCATATCCCACAGACGAATTTGATGATGTTTTTTCTGATGAAAAAATTAAAAAGATAAGCCATGATATTAAAAAGGATTTAATAGCGGGAGTTAAAATTAACAATATATATTTTGACACTTTAGTTGCAGCTTATATTATAACCCCTTCTCGCAGCAGCTACGAGATTGGCGAGCTTACAGTGGAGTATTTGGGATATAGCACATCGGGCGGTGCCGCAGAGGCGATTATGTCCATTATTGCTCTTTACAAATATTTAAGCAGTCAGATAGAGCAAAACGGTCAGCAAAAGCTTTTTTACGAGGTTGAAATGCCACTTATTTCCGTCCTTGCGGATATGCAGATGGCAGGGGTTATGGTTGACCGAAATATGCTTGAGGAATTTTCCCGAATGCTTAAAGAAAGAATTGACAAGCTGACGGAGCAAATTTACGAATATGCAGGCGTGCAGTTTAACATTAACTCGCCAAAGCAGCTTGGCGAGGTGCTTTTTGAAAAGCTGCGGCTTCCTGTTATAAAAAAGACTAAAACAGGCTATTCCACCAATATAGAGGTGCTTGAAAGGCTAAAGGACATTCATCCCATTATTGACAGCATTATGGAATACCGCCAGCTTGTTAAGCTAAAAGGCACATATGCAGATGGTCTTTTGACCGTTATAGATAAAAATACCGGCAAAATCCACTCTAACTTTAATCAAACCGTTGCAGCAACAGGAAGAATAAGCAGTACAGAGCCGAACCTTCAAAACATTCCCATACGCACAGAGCTTGGCAGGGAAATACGAAAGATGTTTGTAGCCGCCGGCGAGGACAATGTTTTGGTGGATGCGGACTATTCGCAAATAGAGCTAAGAGTTCTGGCGCATATTTCAAATGATGAAAACATGCTTGCCGCCTTTAAAAAGGGCATAGACATTCACACCCAAACAGCTTCTCAGGTGTTTGGAGCTTCGCTCGAGGAGGTTACGCAGGAAATGCGCGCAAGGGCAAAGGCAGTAAACTTTGGCATAGTCTATGGAATGGGTGACTTTAGCCTTTCTCAGGACCTTGGCATTACAAGAAAAGAAGCAAAAAGATATATAGACAGCTACCTTGCAACCTTTGGCGGTGTGAAAAAATATATGACGGATATAGTCGAAAAGGGAAAAGCGGATGGATATGTGACCACCCTTTTAGGAAGGCGAAGGTACCTTCCGGAGCTTCAAACAGGAAACTTTATCACCCGCTCCCATGGCGAGCGCATGGCGCTTAACACCCCCATACAAGGCACGGCGGCGGATATTATAAAAGTTGCCATGGTAAGGGTTCACCGCAGGCTAAAAAGCGAGGGACTAAAATCAAAGCTTATTTTAACCGTCCATGACGAGCTTATTGTGGAAGCGCCCAAAAGTGAGGTTGAAACAGTTAAAGATATTCTAAAGTCGGAAATGGAGTCGGCGCTTGAGCTTAGTGTTCCCTTGAAAGTGGATATAAGCGTGGGGAAAACCTGGTACGAGGCAAAGTGAGGGTGTAAAAATGGTAATTGGTGTAACAGGCGGCAGCGGAAGCGGGAAATCGTTTTTTTGCAAAGAGGCGAAAAAGTTAGGCTTTCACATAATTGACGCCGACGGGATAGGGCACAAAGTCCTGCTTAGGGGAAATCCTGCTTACGATGAGGTTGTAGGCTTTTTTGGGAAAGAGATACTTTCCGAAAATGGCGAAATTAACCGAAAAAGGCTTGGCGAAATTGTGTTTTCAAGCAAAGACAAGCTGCAAAAGCTAAACAGCATTACACACTTTAGAATTTCCGAAAAAATTGATGAAATAATTCAGGAAAACAAAGATAAAAACATTTTAATAGACGCTGCCCTGCTTTTTGAAAGCGGTATGGATGCAAAATGCGACAAAGTTATTGCCATACTTGCCCCAAAGGATGTCCGTATAAAACGTATCATGGAGCGGGACGGTTTAATTTATGAAAAGGCGCTTAAAAGAATAAACAGCCAAAGCAGTGATGAATTTTACCGCTTGCGGGCGGATTTTGTATTGCAAAACGACGGCAGGCCGGAAAGCTTTGCAAGGCAAGCTGTTGCTCTTTTAGAGGAGGTGACCCATGGGAAAAATTAAAAAGGCACTTGCTTGGCTTATAGTGCTGGCTGTTGCCTTGTATGCCGGATGCTTTACTTTGCGCTATTTTTATCCCCTTGATTACTATGATGTTATTTGTGAAAATACTGAAAAATACAAAATCGACCCTTTACTTATAGCCGCTGTAATTAATACAGAAAGCAGGTTTTGCGAAAATGCGACTTCAAAAAAAGATGCAAAAGGTCTTATGCAAATAAGGGAAGAGACCGCCATGTGGTGTGCGCAGCAAATGGGAATTACAGGCTTTACGCCGGATACGATATATGACCCTAAGATAAATATTATGCTTGGTGTGTGGTATCTTGATTATCTTTTGAAGGAGTTTGACCATGACCTAACCCTAACTCTTGCCGCATACAATGCGGGTATAGGAAATGTGCGCAGGTGGCAGGGGAATGTCAATTACTCGAAAGATGGAACAAACCTTGAAAAAATACCTTACCCGGAAACGGAAAGGTACATAAAAAAAGTTAAAAATAACCATGCTATATACAAAATGTTATACTAAAAAGGAGAAGATGGATATGGATATAAAATATACTACCAAAAACGGCTGGGAAGCGGCAAGCGCAGAGGATAAACAAAAGGTTTACCCTTTTTGCGAGGAATACAAAAAGTTTATGGACAGCGCAAAAACCGAGCGTGAAGCGGTTGTAAAGACCATAGAGCTTGCAAAGGCAAATGGCTTTAAAAGCATTGATGAATTTGCCACGCTGGGGCATGGTGATAAGATTTATATAAACAACCGTGACAAAAGTGTTATGCTGGTGGTTTTAGGGGAGGACTCTACAAAGGGACTTAATATAGTTGCAGCTCACATTGACTCCCCAAGGCTTGATTTAAAGCAAAACCCCTTGTATGAGGACACGGACCTTGCGCTTTTTAAGACCCATTACTACGGTGGAATAAAAAAATACCAGTGGACCACTATTCCCCTTGCACTGCACGGGGTTGTGGTAAAGGGAGACGGAAGCAAGGTTAATGTTGTAATAGGCGAGGATGAGGGCGACCCTGTGTTTTGCATTACCGACCTTCTTCCGCATCTTGCCGAGGACCAAATGAAAAAAACCATGCGAGAGGGAATCGCCGGAGAAGGGCTTAACATTCTAATCGGAAGCAAGCCTGCCACGGTAGAAAAAGATAAGGTTAAAACTGCAATACTCGACCTTTTAAACCAAAAATACGGCATTGTTGAGGAGGATTTCATAAGCGCCGAGCTGGAGGCTGTTCCTGCTGCCAAGGCAAGAGATATCGGCTTTGACAGGAGCATGGTCGGCGCTTATGGGCAAGACGACAGGGTATGCGCATATACCGCCCTTGCCGGCATTTTGGAAGTTCAAAAGCCTGTTAAGACGGCGGTTTGTGTCCTTGCGGACAAAGAGGAAGTTGGAAGCATGGGCAACACAGGGATGAAATCAAGGTTTTTCGAGGACACAATTGCAAAAATTCTGTCCATGGAAAAAGACGGCTATAGCGACCTTCTGCTAAGGAAAACCTTTGCAAATTCCACTTGCCTGTCTGCCGACGTAGCGGCGGCAATTGACCCTAATTATAAAGACGTTTCCGAAGCTTTAAACTCTCCAAAGGTTAACCATGGAATTGTGATAACCAAATACACAGGCTCAAGGGGTAAGGCAGGTTCAAGCGACGCAAGTGCGGAGCTTGTAGGGCTTATCAGAAAGCTGTTTAACGACAACAATGTCATTTGGCAGACGGGCGAGCTTGGCAAGGTTGACCAGGGCGGAGGAGGAACAGTAGCACAATATATAGCAAACCTAAATATTGAAACAATAGACTGCGGAACTGCCCTTTTGTCCATGCACTCTCCCTTTGAAGTTGCGGGAAAAATGGATATATACATGACATATAAAGGCTACAAGGCGTTTTACCTTATGGATTAAAAAACAAAAGCTCCCATCCATATTGCTTTGGATGGGAGCTTTTCTTTAAATACCATATGCCATGGTTGTCATAAGAGTCATTTCTGATTGGGTGGTGTCCATTCTGCTGTGCTGGACAACAACGGGTACGCTGCTTTCCACCAGTATTGCATAAGGGACGCCTACAGGTATTTTTTTGCCGTCTTTGTTGGCAATTTTATCAAGGCGAATGTGGTTTGTACGTCTTGCGCCGCAAACTGCAGTAAAACCTTCCATTGGCTCTTTGTCTTCAAAATATATGGTAAGATTAATTCGGGCTTCCTCGTCGCCTGTGTTTAAAACACAAACCGCCTCGTGGCTTACAAATTTGCCGCTGCTGTCCTCGGGCAAAAAACCGTCAGGAATAAGCCAAACCTTTTTTCCATGCATAAACTCCAACTCCTTTTTATTTAGGTATTCTTACAATATATTCAATATATTCATCGTTTTCCTTTTTTTCGGACACTGCGTCAATCCCCGCCTGTTTCATAATGTCAACAGCCTGCTTTATGGTGTTTACAAAAATACGAATGTCCTTAAATACGCGAACAGGCTTCTTTTTTGTTTTTCTTTTCTTTGGAAGAAGCATAAGCTCAATAAGCTCGTCCGTTTGTTTTACATTAAGTGATTTTGAACAAATCATCTCAAGGGCTTTAAGCTGTTCTTCCTCGGTTTCCAAACGAAGAAGAGCTCTTGCATGCCTTTCGGTAAGGTCGTTTTCCCTTAAAACCTTCTTAACGGCAGGGCTAAGCTTTAAAATTCTGATTTTATTTGCTATGGTGGCCTGAGCCTTTCCTATGCGCTGTGCCAGCTCGTCCTGCGTAAGCCCAAAATCAAGCAGCAGGTTGCTGTAAGCCTCCGCCTCGTCTATGTAGTTTAAATCTTCCCTTTGCAAATTTTCGATTAAGGCAAGGGCGGCGCTGTCACAAGTGTCCGCTTCAATCACAATAGCAGGAATGGTTTTAAACCCGGCAAGGGTACATGCCCTAAGGCGCCGCTCTCCTGCAATAAGCTCATATTTATTTGAAAAAAGCAAGCGCACCGTTATAGGCTGTATCAGCCCATAGTGCTCTATGGATGTGGCAAGCTCTTTTATGGAAGCTTCGTCGAACGTTTTTCGCGGTTGGTTGGGATTGGTAGAAATATCTTGTATGGGAATTTTGATAAGTTTGCTTTTCTTTTCGTTGCTTCTGTTAAATAGTGATAGAACCTCCATGGCTAAACACTCCCTTTGTCTTTTGTTATTGGTATCATATCCCTTATTAAATCTCGCCTTTGGCGCAAGGATGGATATGATGAAATTCGCTTACGCTCATTATATCATATCCCTTATTAAATCTCGCCTTTGGCGCAAGGTTGGATATGATGAAATTCGCTTACGCTCATTATATCATATCCCTTATTAAATCTCGCCTTTGGCGCAAGGTTGGATATGATGAAATTCGCTTACGCTCATTATATCACAAACTTGTAAAAAATGGTAGAACTATTGTTCCAAAAATTATGACAAACAACGAGAGCGTTCGACTTTTAGCTTTAATATCCAAGGGTATC
>JAQVDK010000060.1 GCA_028697835.1 Eubacteriales bacterium
CATGTCCAATCCTCCGGAAGGTCCTCGAAAGCAGTTCCGGGTGCAATGCCGTTATCAGGGTCGCCTACCTCCGGGTCGTAGATATAACCGCACAAGCATTCATATTTTGACATAAAAATTTCCTCCTTAAAAATATTTATCAAAAGAATTTGGATAATTATATCATATGCACATGCAAAAATCAAGTTGGAAAGCGTGGTTTTTGCTTTATTTTTAAAAAGTTTTTACATATTATATATTGACATGTTTCGTAAAATAATGTATTATTAAAATGTTAATATTTTAAATAATTGTGTTAAAAAATAACACCAAGGATGTGAAAGCATGAAGGAAAGAATGCAAATTATCAAGCAATACCTTCAAGAAAATGGCGAAGCGAAGCTTGTGGATTTGGAAAAGCTTTTTCCCAATATATCATCCATGACTTTGCGCCGAGACCTTAAGCGCCTTGAGGAGTTTGGCGACGTTGTTTTGACAAAGGGTGGGGCAAAGAGCATTTCCCACCTTTCCAGAATAAAAGAGGAGCTGTATTCCAAACGGCTGGTTGAAAATACTTCGGAAAAAAACTTGATTGCCAAAAAGGCGTTGGAATTCTTAGAAGAGGGGCGGTCTATTTTTTTAGATTCCGGAACCACCATAATGTATCTTGCCCAGCTTTTGGAAAAGCAGAAGCTTTTTATTACAACAAGCGCACCCAACATTGCTTTGGAGTGTGTAAAAAATCCCAATGCTACCATAAATTTAGTCGGCGGAGAGCTAAGCCGCGACAATCTGTCGCTTTCGGGTATTAATGCCCTTGATTTTCTAAATAATATAAATATTGACACAGCTTTTATCGCAACTTCGGGTTTTACGATTAAAAATGGTTTTACTTGCGGAAACTACCAAGAGGCGGAAATAAAGAAAAAAGTAATCGCAAAGGCAAGCAAGGTAATTGTGCTTATGGACAGCTCCAAGTTTGGCAAAAGCATGCCCTTTACCTTTGCAACCCTTGACGATGTGCACCACCTTATAACAGACGACAACATAACAAGCGAAGCAAAAAACAAAATTAATTTAAAAAAGCAAAATATTTTAATGTAGAAAGGAAAGTGGATTAAATGAAAACAAAGGCGGTTCGCCTTTACGGTAAGGACGATTTAAGACTGGAGGAGTTTGAGCTTCCTCCAATAAAAGATGACGAGATTTTGGCGAAAATCGTATCGGACAGCATCTGCATGTCAAGCTATAAAGCGGCAAAGCAAGGCGGCGCACATAAGCGTGTTCCCGATAATGTGGCGGAAAACCCGATTATTCTCGGTCATGAATTTTGCGGCGAGCTTTTGGAGGTAGGCTCTAAATGGGCGGACAAATTTAAGACCGGGGATAAGTTTTCCATTCAGCCTGCTCTAAACTACAAAGGCTCTTTGGAAGCGCCGGGGTATTCCTACCCGTATATCGGCGGCAACGCCACCTATGTTATTATTCCCAATGAGGTTATGGAAATGGGCTGCCTGCTTCCATATAATGGGGATGAGTACTTTTACGGCTCCCTTGCCGAGCCTATGAGCTGCGTTATAGGCGCTTTCCACGCCAACTACCACACCACCCAGGGAAGCTATGTCCATAAGATGGGCATTGTGGAGGGCGGCAACATGGCAATACTGGCGGGGGCAGGTCCTATGGGTATGGGGGCTATCGACTATGCCATACACCGTGATTTAAAGCCGTCCCTTTTGGTTGTGACGGATATTGACGATGCAAGGCTTGCACGCTGCGCCGAGCTTTTAAGCCCCGAGGAGGCCGAGAAAAACGGTATAAAATTAGTATATGTAAACACTTCAAAGGTTGAAAACCCAACGGAGTATCTGCTTAGCCTTACAGATGGAAAAGGATATGACGATGTTTTTGTGTACGCTCCTGTAAAGTCTGTTGTTGAAATGGGCGATGCCATTTTAGGAAAAGACGGCTGCCTGAACTTTTTTGCAGGACCCACCGACCCTTCCTTTTCGGCAATGTTTAACTTCTACAACGTTCACTACGCTTCAACCCACATTGTCGGCACCAGCGGCGGCAATATGGACGATATGATTGAATCCCTTAAAATGATGGAAGAGGGCAAGGTTAACCCGGCGTCCATGGTAACCCATATAGGCGGGCTTGACTGCGCTGCGGAAACCACCTTGAACCTTCCAAACATTCCCGGGGGCAAAAAGCTTATTTATACCCACATAGAAATGCCCCTTACTGCAATTGCCGACTTTGAAAAGCTTGGCGAGGGCGACGAGATGTTTAAAAAGCTTGCGGAAATTACCGCAAAGCATAACGGATTGTGGTCGGCAGAAGCCGAGAAGTACCTTCTGGAGGTGAAGGGCGCGTGTTAGCACCGGCTTTAAGAATGATAATGATGGGTGATGGAAAGGGCGGAATTTTAAAGCAATCGCCGGGCGAGCAAGGGGAGGCCGAAATCACCATAAACGAAAACGAATTGGAAAAGGCAAAGGGACATACAAAGGTTTATGTAAACGGACATGGATTTTTTAACTTTATAAACCGCCCCACAGGCGGGCGCCTTGACCAAAAGATTTCCATTGTAACAGGCAGTGCCCAGGGCTTTGGCCTTGGCATTGCCGAGGAAATGGTCAAAAACGGCGCATATGTGGTTATTGCGGATTTAAACTTCGAGCTTGCCGAAAAAGTTTCGGGCGAGCTGAACGCAAAATACGGCGAGGGAAAAACCTTCGCCGCCAAAGTGGACGTTTCGGACGAGGATTCCGTTAGGGAAATGATTGATAAGACGGTAAAAGAGTACGGCGGTCTTGATATTTTCGTCAGCAATGCGGGGGTTTTAAAGGCGGGGAGCCTTGAGGAGATGGACCTTAAATCCTTTGAGTTTGTAACTAAAATAAACTACACCGCATATTACCTTTGCACAAAATACGCATCGGCGGTTATGAAAATCCAGCACCAATACAAGCCGGACTATTTTATGGACATTATTCAAATAAACTCAAAATCAGGTCTTGAAGGAAGCAACAAAAACTTTGCATACGCAGGCGGAAAGTTTGGCGGCATAGGCCTTACCCAAAGTTTTGCCTTGGAGCTTGTTCCCTATAATATTAAGGTAAACTCCATCTGCCCCGGAAACTTTTTTGACGGGCCCCTTTGGAGTGACCCGGAAAAAGGGCTTTTTGTCCAGTATCTAAGGGCGGGCAAGGTAGAAGGCGCCAAAACCATTGAAGATGTGAAGAAACACTACGAAAGCAAGGTGCCCATGAGGCGCGGCTGTGAATGTATAGACGTGGCAAGGGCTCTTTACTATATTGTGGAGCAGGAGTATGAAACCGGTCAGGCGGTTCCTGTAACCGGCGGACAGGTTATGTTAAATTGAGGAGGAATTGACAAATGGCAACACCTGTAATAATGCCCAAGCAAGGGCAATCGGTCGAAAGCTGTATCATTACAAAATGGCACAAAAGCGTTGGCGACAAGGTAAACGTGGGTGATGTGCTTTTTTCCTACGAAACGGATAAAGCGTCCTTTGAGGAGGAAGCGAAGGTTGAAGGAACCATGCTTGCCATGTTTTTTGAAGAGGGCGACGATGTTGAATGTCTTTTGAATGTTTGTGTCATAGGCGAGGAAGGGGAGGACTTTGCACAATTTGACCCAAATGGTGAAAGCTCCTCTGCCCAAGAAGAACAAGAAACGCCAAAAGAAGAAGCTAAAACACCAACAGAGCAAACCGCACCATTGGCTCAGCCGGCGGAAACTTCGGATTTTGTTAAAATATCCCCTCGTGCAAGAAACCTTGCCCAAAGGAGTGGGGCGGACATACGCTATGCACAGCCCACAGGTCCTAACGGGCGAATTATCGAGCGGGACATAGAAGCAGTAATTTCCGCAGGAAAAATGGTTACCCCGGCGGCAATGCAGGAATATGCGGGCATGGGAAGTGTTGTGGAAGGCACAGGCATTGGCGGCAGAGTTACAACGGCAGACCTTTCCAAGGCGCAGGTTCCGGCGCAGGGGGCTTCTTTGCAACCTGCTTTGGATGTGCCTGAATATGAAGAAGTGAGGCTTTCAAACATCAGAAAGATTATTGCAAAATCAATGCACGCATCCCTTGCAAACAGTGCACAGCTTACGCTTAATTCTTCCTTTGACGCAACCGAGATTCTTGGCTACAGAAGAAAGCTTAAAGAAAAAGCAGAAAGCTTGGGGCTTCCCAACATAACTTTAAACGATATTATAATCTATGTAGTGTCAAGGGCGCTGGTGCGCCACAGGGAAATAAATTCACACTTTTTGGGAGAGAGCATGAAGCTGTTTAATACAGCCCATATAGGCGTTGCTTGCGATACCCCAAGAGGTCTTATGGTGCCAACCCTGTTTGGGGCGGACAAACGCTCGCTGGCGGATATTGCGGTGCAGTCTAAGGCTCTGACCTCTGCCTGCAAGGACGGCTCTATAAGCCCCGACCTTTTAACCGGCGGCACGTTTACCATAACCAACCTGGGTACATTGGGGGTTGAAACGTTTACACCTGTACTAAATCCGCCCCAATCCGGAATTTTAGGCGTTGGAGGTCTTGTTGAAAGGACTAAAGACGGTGTGCCGTACAAGGCAATGGGGCTGTCCCTTACCTTTGACCATCGCGCCTTAGATGGGGCTGATGCGGCAAGGTTCTTGCAGGATGTTGTAAACAGCCTTGAAAATTTCAGCTTGACGCTGGCAATGTAAAGAGGAGGCGGCAAAAACATGTATGATTTAATTGTTTTAGGCGGCGGCCCTGCAGGGTATCTGGCTGCGGAGCGGGCAGGTCACGCAGGACTTTCGGTACTGCTTGTGGAAAAGCGCGCCTTGGGCGGGGTTTGCCTTAACGAGGGCTGTATTCCTTCAAAAGCGTTTTTGCACAGCGCAAAAGTGTTTGATTATGCGAAACACAGCACAGATTATGGCATAAAGGTGGAAGGCGCATCTGTTGACCACAAAGCTGTTGTGAAGCGGAAAGATAAAGTGGTGAAAACCCTTGTGTCCGGAGTAAAAGCCCTTATGAAGGCAAACAAGGTTACGGTTGTGGAAGGTGAAGGGGTTTTAACTTCCCGAAACACCGTAAAGGTTGGAAATGACACCTACGAGGGACAGCGGATTATGATTTGCACAGGCTCGGTGCCGGTAATACCGCCTATTCCCGGTGTTAAAGAAGGGCTTGAAGGTGGCTTTGTGCTTACCAACAGGGAAATTTTGGACATACAGGAGATTCCCCAAAAGCTTGTGATAATCGGCGGCGGCGTTATAGGTCTTGAAATGGCGTCATATTTTAACTCTGTGGGAAGCCATGTTACAGTAATTGAAATGATGCCGCATATTGCAGGACCTACGGACAAGGACATTTCCACAATCCTTTTAAAGAATTATAAAGACAAGGGCGTGGACTTCAGGCTTAATTCCAAGGTTGTTGAAGTAACCGAAAACTCCGTTGTCTTTGAGGCGGACGGAAAAGCCCAGTCGGTGCCTGCCGACAAGGTTTTGCTTTCCATAGGAAGAAAACCTTCAACAGAGGGCATAGGTCTTGAGCAGGTTGGGGTTTACACCGAGCGGGGCGCAATTGTAACGGACCTTAAAGGTCAGACGAACATTCCAAACATCTACGCCGCAGGGGACGTTAACGGAAAAGCCATGCTTGCCCACACCGCTTATCGTGAGGCGGAGGTGGCTGTAAACAACATACTCGGCAAAAAGGATATTATGCGATACAACGCAATCCCTTCCGTGATTTATACCAGTCCGGAGGTTGCTGGGGTGGGAGAGACGGAGGAGACTGCCAAGGCAAAAGGCTATGATATCGAGGTTGTTACCCAGCAGATGATGTATAGCGGAAGATACGTTGCCGAAAATTTGGTGGGCGACGGCATATGCAAAATAGTTATTGACAAAAAGCGAAAAACCCTTTTGGGCGTGCACATGATAGGAAACTATGCCTCGGAGATTATTTACGGGGCGGGGGTTATGATAGAGATGCAAATGCGCATTGACGATATTAAGGAATTAGTGTTCCCACACCCCACGGTGTGTGAAATTATAAGGGAAACCATTTTTAAATAGGAGATGAGTTAGAAAATGCCAAAATCATTATTTATAGACCCGGATGAAGTCAGAAAAAGTGGGTTTGTCAAATTTAAAGACATACCCGTAAACCAGTATAGCAAATCCATCGAGGAAGAAAAAGAAAATTTTGCCACCGAGGATTTTATAAGGATTTACAGGGACATGGCAATTATCAGAGAGTTTGAATCAATGCTCCTTGACATAAAAACAAAAGGCGAATACAACGGCATTGCCTACAACAACCCGGGCCCTGCCCACCTTTCCATCGGTCAGGAGGCATCTGCGGTTGGTCAGGCATACCTTTTAGACAAAAACGACTGTATTTTCGGCTCCCACAGAAGCCATGGCGAAATATTGGCAAAGGGACTATCTTGCATAGAAAAGCTTGACGACGATACCCTCTATGACGTTATGAAAAATTATATGGGTGGCAGGATTTTGGGTATAGTGGAGGACAAGCAAAAAAGCGTAAAGGAAATTGCAATAGATTTTCTTATCTACGGTGCGCTATCTGAAATATTTGCCCGCGAAACGGGCTTTAACAAAGGCCTTGGCGGCTCTATGCACGCATTCTTTACAGACTTTGGCATATACCCCAACAACGCAATTGTCGGCGGCAGCGCAACTATAGCCATGGGCGGTGCGCTATATAAAAAGGTAAACCAAAAAGACGGAGTGGTCATATCCAACATAGGTGACGGGTCATTGGGCTGCGGCCCTGTGTGGGAGGCGCTTAATATGGCGTCTATGGACCAGTTTACCCAGCTTTGGGAGGAAGGATACAAAGGCGGGCTTCCCATTATCTTTAACTTCTTTAACAATTTCTACGGTATGGGCGGTCAGACCTTGGGCGAGACCATGGGATATCAGGTGCTTGCAAGGGTTGGCGCAGGCATTAACCCCGACCAAATGCACTCCGAGCGTGTGGACGGCAACAATCCTCTTGCGGTTATCGACGCTATGAGAAGGAAGATAGAGATTATCAAACAAAACAAAGGTCCTGTGCTTATGGATACAATTGTGTATCGTGTAACAGGTCACTCTCCTTCCGACGCAAGCAGCTACCGCACAAAGGAAGAAATAGACAAATGGATTGAAAACGATGTTCTAAACGAATACAGCCACAAGCTGATAGGC
This sequence comes from Eubacteriales bacterium, assembly GCA_028697835.1. GTDB lineage: Bacteria > Bacillota > Clostridia > Monoglobales > Firm-18 > STE-11. Next base: position 7,225 of record JAQVDK010000060.1, read on the forward strand.
GCAAAGGTTGCCGACGAAGGCAAGTTTGAAGAAATAAGGGAAAGAGTAAGGGAGCTTATTACAAAGACCGTCAAGCTTGCCATTGACGATAATATTTCGCCAAGAATGGACATAACCAAAGCCCCTGATGCTATTGAAAGCTTGATGTTCTCCAACCAAAAGGTTGAAAAAATGCAGGAGGGCACTCCAAATGTTTTGATGCCATTGGAAGAAAACCCAAGGGTTCAACAAATTGCAAGGAAAGTAAGATTTGCCTTTGACGAAAAGGGTAAGCCCGTTTCCAAAAATAGGGTTTATCAGCTTCGTGACGGTTTGTTCGAGGCCATTATTCACCGCTTCTATACAGACCCAACCCTTGTTGCTTACGGCGAGGACAACAGGGACTGGGGCGGCGCATTTGCGGTTTACAGAGGGCTAACCGAGTCATTGCCATATCACAGGTTCTTCAACTCCCCCATTTCCGAGGCGGCAATAGTAGGCAGCGCCGTAGGTTATGCCATGAGCGGCGGACGTGCCCTTGTGGAGCTTATGTACTGCGACTTTATCGGCAGGGCAGGGGACGAAGTGTTCAACCAGCTTTCAAAATGGCAGTCCATGAGCGCGGGCGTTCTTAAAATGCCTGTTGTTTTAAGGGTGTCCATAGGCTCAAAATACGGCGCGCAGCACTCTCAGGACTGGACGTCCATGATTGCCCATATCCCGGGCCTAAAGTGCGTGTTCCCGGTTACGCCGTATGACGCAAAAGGTCTTATGAACGCAGCTTTGGCAGGAACCGACCCGGTTGTGTTCTTTGAAAGTCAAAGAATCTATGACGTGGGCGAGCAATTCCACGAAGGCGGCGTTCCCGAAGGATACTATGAAATCCCCATTGGCGAGCCCGACATTAAAAGAGAAGGCAGCGACGTAACCATACTGACCATAGGCGCAACCCTTTACAGGGCTGTGGAAGCTGCCGACATATTAAAAGAGAAATACGGACTTTCCGCTGAAGTTATAGACGCCCGCTCTATTGTACCGTTTAACTATGAAAAGGTTATAGAATCCGTTAAAAAGACGGGTAAAATTGTTATCGCCAGCGATGCGGTTGAAAGAGGCTCACATATAAGGGATTTGGCTTCGAATATTGCGGAGCTTGCCTTTGACTATCTTGACGCTCCGCCTGTTTGTGTGGGCGCAAGAAACTGGATAACCCCTGCTTACGAGCTTGAGGCGGACTTCTTCCCACAGGCGGATTGGATAATAGACGCTATCCACCAAAAAATTATGCCCCTTCCAAACCATGTACCCAAAAACAACTTTACTGAAGTTGAGCAAATAAGAAGGCAAAAGTTTGGTGTATGATGTACTATATATATAACGACAGTTTGGACCCGTATTTTAACCTTGCCTTAGAGGAATACCTTCTTCGGCACACAAACCTTGACGTTTTTATGCTCTGGCGCAACCACAACACCATCGTTGTGGGCAAAAGCCAAAACACAGCAGCCGAAATAAACGCCGACTACGTAGCCGCCAACAACATTTCCGTTGTCCGGCGGCTGACCGGCGGGGGTGCGGTGTACCACGACAAGGGAAACCTTAACTTTACTTTCATAGTAAGCGGAAACAAAGAGTGGTTCAGTGATTTTACAAAATTCACACAGCCTGTTATAGATGCGCTCAGGAAAATGGGGGTAAATGCCCGGGCCAGCGGTAGAAACGATATTTTGGTGGACGGGTGCAAAATATCCGGCAATGCGCAAACCGTGTATAAAGACAGGGTTATGCACCATGGAACCCTTTTGTATTCTGCAGACCTGTCCAAAATAGCGGGGGCTTTGAATGTAAACAAGGTCAAAATAAGCAGCAAGGGCATAAAATCCGTTCGCAGCAGGGTGACCAATATTATAGACCATTGCAGTCAAAAGCTGGATGTTTTAGAGTTTAAAGACCGTATCGCCCAAAGCTTCGGGCTTGAGGAGTATAAGCTGACTCGGGAAGATATTGCGGCGGCAAAAAAGCTTGCCGACGAAAAATATTCCACTTGGGAGTGGAACTATGGTTACTCCCCCAAATATACCTTTAAAAATTGCCTGCGCTTTGACGGTGGGACTGTGGAAGTGTATTTGGACATAGAGCAGGGTATTATCAAAGAGGCACGGTTTTTTGGAGACTTTTTCGGCACAAAAGACGTGACAGATGTTGAAAATGCTTTAAAAGGCGTAAGGCACAGCAGCGATGATATTAAAAAAGCGCTGGAGTGCTTTGACATAAACAGCTATTTTCTTAATATTACCGTGGAAAACCTTTTAGAGCTTCTCAGATGATGGAGGTTTGTTGAATGGACAAGTTAAACAGCAGAACAAAAAGCGAGAGGTTGGAAGAGCTAAAACGCCTTGCCTCCTCCCACCCTAAAGTGGAGAGCAACGGAAGTGTGAACAATCATATCCACACATTTTACTCCTTCTCGCCGTATTCGCCCAGCAAGGCTATATGGATGGCATACCTTGCCGGTCTTACAACAGCGGGCATTATGGACCACGACAGCGTGTCCGGGGCAAGGGAGTTTATCGAGGCAGGCGAAATTGTGGGCATAGCCACCACAAACGGGGTGGAATGTAGGGCAAGCTTTGCAAACACAAAGCTTGAAGGAAGAAGGATAAACAACCCCGACCAAAAATCCATAGCATATGTGGCGCTTCATGCCATTCCCCATAAAAACATAGAAAAGGTAAACGGATTTTTTGCTCCATACCGGGAAAAGCGAAACAGGCGCAACCGCCTTATGGTGGACAAAATAAACAAAATAGTAAGCCCTTTTGATGTAAGGCTTGACTTTGACGCGGATGTTGTTCCTCTTTCAAAATCCCACGAGGGTGGGAGCATCACCGAAAGGCACCTTTTATTTGCCCTGTCCTGTAAAATTGTTCAACAATTCGGAAAAGGTGCGGGCGTTATAGAGTTTTTAGACAGGTTGGGTATAAAATATAGCGAAAAAGCCAAACACTATCTTTTAGACAAGGAAAATCCCCATTATGAATATGACCTTTTAGGAGTTTTAAAAGGCGACATGGTAGAGCAGTTTTATATTAACGCCACAGATGAGTGTGCGCATATAACCGAAATTATCGCCATGTCAAAGGAAGTGGGGGCAATCTGCGCTTATGCATATCTGGGCGACGTGGGTGAATCCGTCACCGGCGACAAAAAATCTCAAAAATTCGAGGATGACTATTTGGATTTGCTGTTTGAGGAGATAAAAGACCTGGGATTTGATGCGGTTACCTATATGCCCTCAAGAAATTCCGCCAGCCAGCTTGAAAGGGTAAGAAATCTTTGCGAAAGCTATGGCTTTATGCAAATTAGCGGAGAGGATATAAACTCCCCCAGGCAGTCCTTTGTGTGCAAGGAACTTTTCGACCCCAAGTTCCAGAATTTAGTGGATTCTACTTGGGAACTTATCAGGCACGAGCGGGATTGAGATGAAATAAAGAAAAACCCAATATTTTTTTGAAAAAGCTATTGACAAATATCGCAATTACTGTTATAATTTTAAAGGTCCGCAGCGATAAAGCAAGTGCGGACTTTAACTTGCGGGTGTAGTTCAATGGTAGAATCTCAGCCTTCCAAGCTGATTGTGTGGGTTCGATTCCCATCACCCGCTCCATTGCTTTAATATAAAGCGCTGAGGGCATCGGAAATGCGCCTGTAGCTCAGTCGGATAGAGCAACTGCCTTCTAAGCAGTGGGTCAGGAGTTCGAATCTCTTCAGGCGCGCCAATGTAGTTTTCGGATTGTTGGCGGCTAAGCAGACACGAGCGGGCGTCATGTACCAATGTTTCTCCTTATGGTGGGTGTAGCTCAGTTGGTTAGAGCGCCAGATTGTGGCTCTGGAGGCCGTCGGTTCGACTCCGATCATCCACCCCAGCATTGGGCTGTCGCCAAGTGGTAAGGCACCAGACTTTGACTCTGGCATTTCGTAGGTTCGAATCCTGCCAGCCCAGCCAAAATTTAATAACATGACCCATTAGCTCAGTCGGCAGAGCACTTGACTTTTAATCAAGGTGTCCGGCGTTCGAATCGCCGATGGGTCACCAGCTGCATAGCCGCATCAACATTGAGTTTGAGGCGGTTTTTATTTTTCTAAAAAATGCTGTTTTTGCATTAAATGTGCCAAAA
>JAQVDK010000007.1 GCA_028697835.1 Eubacteriales bacterium
ACAACATAACAAGGGAAAATTTCCCACACATTAGAGTGGTTGAGTATATACATAATATGGACGAAGTTTTAAATGCGGCGGATATTGTGGTTGCCCGAGCGGGAGCAATTACGATAAGCGAGATTACCGCCTTAGGAAAGGCCGCTGTTTTAATACCGTCGCCCAATGTTACCGACAACCACCAGGAATACAACGCAAGAGCCCTTGAGGACAGGGGCGCGGCAATTGTTTTTACGGAAAAAGAGCTTTCCGAAGAAACTTTTGCAAGAACAATAATGGAGCTTGCCTTTGACAGGGAAATTCTTGAGAAAATGAGCAAAAATTCCTTTGTGGCAGGCATAAAGGACGGTACTGAAAAAATTTACACAGAGATTCAAAAGCTGTTAAAAAATAAATAATGAAAAAATTCCCACTCCTAAAACTGCAAATAGTGTATAAACTATACTTTGAAGGAGTGAGAATATGAAAATTAAAAAGATAATATTGGTATTGGCAGTTTCGCTGTCATTTGCTTTTAGTGCCGGGGCAAAATCATACTTTGACCAACAAAATCATCCGGCTCGGATAATAATAACGGGCTCGATTGTAAATGTGCGCTCAGGCCCTTCAACACGCCATACCATTTTACACAGGCTATACAGAAATAACATTGTTGACTGCCACGGCAGGCTTGCAGGCTGGTATGTAATACATCTTAGCGACGATACGGTAGGTTTGGTTTCCGGGGACTATGCAAAAGGGTATTATCCGCCCACATCTACCCCACAGCCTACTAAACCACCATCCCCGCCCAGCCCCACAAAAACACCCGGCTCGGTTGTAAGCGGCCTTTCGGCAGACGAGCAGCAGATGCTAAACTTGGTAAACCAGGCAAGAAGCCAAAACGGGCTTCCCGCCTTGAAGGCTAATTTAGAGCTTGCAAGGGTTGCAAGAATCAAGTCGCAGGATATGGTTGACAACAACTATTTTTCCCACACCTCACCTGTTTACGGCTCACCCTTCCAAATGATGAAGGCGTTTGGCATAACCTACAGGACCGCTGGCGAAAACTTGGCGGCAAACAGCACTGTTCAAGCCGCCCACAATGCGCTTATGAACTCCCCGGGGCATAGGGCAAATATTTTAAATTCTTCCTATACGGAAATAGGCATAGGCATTGTATCAAGCCCTAAATACGGAAAAATGTTCACTCAAATGTTTATTGGAAGGTAAGCTGCGATTTATTTTGCACGGTTTTCTAAAAACTAAAAAAAGCGGGAAGCCAAAAGGCTGTCCCGCTTTTTGTTAATTTATATCAGGAGTAAAGTTCAGGTCCTCAACCTCACCTTTTTTGGGGCGCTCCATAAGCTCAGAAACCGCTTCTCTTGGATTTTTGCCTTCAAAAAGCACTTCATATGCCTTTTGGGTTATGGGCATATCCACGTTGTATTTTTTAGCTAATTTGTAGGCGGACATTGTGGTTTTTACACCTTCTACAACCATTTTTACTTCCTCTTGGGCCTGCTTGGGGGTTTTTCCCTGCCCTATTAAAATTCCTGCCCTTCTGTTTCGAGAGTGCATACTGGTGCAGGTTACAATAAGGTCACCTATGCCTGTAAGCCCTGCAAAGGTTTCAAGGTGTCCGCCCATTGCACGGCCCAGCCGAATCATCTCCGCCATTCCTCGGGTTATAAGCGCTGCTTTTGTATTGTCGCCAAAGCCCAGACCGTCGCTTATGCCGGCGCACAGGGCAATAATGTTTTTAAGGGAGCCGCCAAGCTCCACGCCTATAATGTCCTGGCTTGTGTAAATTCTAAAGTTTGGTGTCATAAACAAATCCTGAATATATTGCGCAATTTCAAGGTCCGCATGTGCAACCACGTTTGTGGTGGGCAGGTTGCGGGCAACCTCTTCCGCATGGGAAGGACCTGACATGGCGGCAACCTTTGCCTGCGGTATTTCGTTTAGTATAATCTCGGAAAGGCGCATAAGCGTATCTTCGTCAAAGCCCTTTGAGATATTGACAATGATTTGCCCTTCCCTTACAAAAGGCGACAGGGCTTTTGCAGTTTGCCGAACACCGTGAGAAGGGGTGGCAATTACGATAAGTTCGGCACCATTCGCACATTTTTTTATATCGTCTGTAAAAGAAATGTTTTCAGGCAAAACAATGCCGGGTAAAAAGGGCTTGTTTTCCCTGTATTTGGCAAGGTCCTCGCTTTCCCTTTTCGAATATGACCACAAAGATACATTGTGCCCGTTTTCCGCAAGCATTTTGCTAAATGCCGTTCCCCAGCTTCCGGAGCCTATAACTGCAATGTCAGCCATCGTTTTTCCTCCTAAAACAGTTTTCCTCTCCAGCCAAAAGGCGTTTAATGTTCTGGCGATGCATAAACACGCTCAAAGCCCCTACAACAACTGCAAAAACAATGTATGAAGGCTTTGCGGGGTGAAATATGATTGTTAGTATAGGAAATGCCACAGCGCCTATAACAGAGCCCAAAGAAACATAGCCTGTTATAAACATTATAAGCACACAGCCTACAAATATGACAAGCCCAATGCGAAAATCCGTAAAAAATATTGCCACGGTTGAAACCAAAACGCCTTTTCCGCCCTTGAATTTATAAATTGCAGGAAAGTTATGCCCAAAGATTGTGCCAAGGGAAGCCGCAAAAACAGCCGTTTTATTGTCCGGCATTATAAGGTATGCCAGTAAAATGGCACAAACCGCTTTAAGGGCATCGCCAATAAAGACCAAAACAGCGGTCCTTAACCTAAAATTTCTTAAAGTGTTGGTAAAGCCGGCATTTCCGCTGCCAAAATCCCGCACATCTTTTTTCTCAAGAAGCTTGGTCAGTATAATAGAAAAATTTACACAGCCAAACAAATAACCTATTAAAAATAATACTAAAAGCTTCATAAGCTACCCCACTTTCGCCATTTTTGACGATTAGTCATTTCTTTCTCTTGTTATAATCCGAATAGGAGTACCCTCAAACCCAAAGGTTTCCCTAAGCTGGTTTTCCAAATACCGCATGTATGAAAAATGTGCCAACTTTTCATCGTTGACAAAGGCAACAAAGGTAGGAGGACGTGTGGAAACCTGTGTCATGTAATAAATCTTCAGCCTTTTTCCCTTGTCGGAAGGCGGCTGGACCTTGGCGGTTGCATCGTTTAAAACATCGTTTAACATTCCTGTTGAAATACGCATGGCATTTTGGTCATAAACAAATTTAATCATTTCAAAAAGCCTGTGTACTCTAAGGCCTGTTTTTGCCGAAATAAACATAACAGGCGCATAAAGCATAAACGGAAGCTTCTCCTGTACCTGCTTTCGATAGTTGTTCATGGTGTTGGTTTCTTTTTCAATCAAATCCCATTTGTTTACGACTATAATGCAGGCTTTGCCGCTTTCGTGGGCATATCCCGCTATTTTTGTGTCCTGCTCCGTAACGCCTTCTTCGGCGTCTATCATGATTAGGGCAACTTCAGCCCTGTCAACAGCGGACAGGGAGCGGACAACGCTGTATCTTTCAATGCTGTCGGTTATTTTCCCACGCCTTCGCATTCCTGCGGTGTCGATGAACAAATATTTATCTTCGCCATGGGTGTAATATGTGTCAATGGCATCGCGGGTTGTTCCTGCTATTGGAGTTACGATTACCCGCTCCTCACCTAAAATTCTGTTTATCAAAGACGATTTTCCCACATTTGGTTTTCCCACTATTGTAACTTTTATAACATCATCATCTTCGTCTTCGGAAATATCCTCGGGAAGGTATTTGAAAACCTCGTCTAAAAGGTCGCCTATACCCATTCCGTGGATACCGGAAACAGCAATAGGGTCGCCTATGCCTAAATTGTAAAAATCGTACATTTGAAGGGGAGCGCTTCCCGGAGTGTCGGATTTGTTGCATGCCAAAACCACGGGCTTGCCGCTTTTTAGAAGCATGGTGGCAACCTCTGCGTCGTTTGCCGTCAAGCCCTCTTTTACATCCACCACCAAAATAATTACATGGGCGGTGTCGATGGCAAGCTGCGCCTGCTCTCTCATTTGTGATAAAATTCTGTCTTTGGATGCAGGCTCAATCCCACCCGTATCCACCAAATTAAAGGCGCGCCCGTTCCACTCTGCCTGGGCATAAATTCTGTCACGGGTGACGCCGGGGGTATCTTCCACAATGGAAATGCGCCTTCCTACTATTTTATTGAATATGGTAGATTTGCCGACGTTTGGGCGGCCTACAATTGCAATTGTTGGTTTAGACATTTTATTGCCATTCTCCTTCCGCCAAAGTGACAGTTTTGTATGCAGTGCAAAAAGACCGCAATTTTCTTTGCGGTCTCTTTTTAATATTACGCATCTTTTTTCAATACATCCTTGCCTTTATAAAAGCCGCAAGCGCCACATACCCTGTGAGGCATTTTATATTGCTGACATTGCGGGCATTTGACCATACCCGGTATTGCAAGCTTCCAATGGGCGCGTCTGTTATCACGTCTTTGTTTGGATACCCTTCTTTTTGGTACTGCCATTATCATTCACCTCCAAATAAATTGCCTGCCGTTTACTTTAGCAGCTTTTTCAAAGCGGCCAGTCGCTCGTCGATAATATCATGTTTGCAATCGCAATTTTTTTCGTTTAAATTTGTGCCGCAAATAGGGCACAAACCTTTGCAATCCTCGTGGCATAAGAATTTCATGGGCAAAGCGGAATAAAAGTTTTTCTCGGCTATATCGCCCATGTCCAAAATAGTGCCATGCAGTGAAACTTCGTTTTCGCCCACAACCTCGCTGATGGAAAAAGGCAGCTTTGTTTTTACGGGCACAAGGCAACGGTCGCAAATGGTTTCGATATCACAATCAACATCTGCGTCGATATTTATACTGCCGGAAAAGTTGTAAACCTTTCCCGAAAGTTTCAAGCTGGCAGCAAGATTGCTTTCGAAAACGTCAACCTTGCCACTTATAGGTATTTTGGCGCCTTCATTGCCAATTATAGATTTAACATCAATATTCATGACCGTTATTATACAATTTTTTAGCCGTTTTGTCAACTGTTTTTTAAACTTTGCACCAATTTTAAGCCTTTGACACAAGCTCCAGCGTTTCTTTTGCAATCATAAGTTCTTCGTTTGTGGGGATTACAAGGGTGCGAACGGTCGCGTCATCTGCGCTTATGTCTATTTCCTTGCCTCTTATCTCGTTTTTCTCAAGGTCTATTTTTATGCCCAAAAACTGTAAGTCATTTACAAGAGACTTTCTCATGTAAGCGTTGTTTTCGCCAATCCCCGCAGTAAATATGATAGCGTCAACCCCGCCTAAAATAGCGGAATAGGTGCCTATATATTTTCTTACGTTATATATGAAAATATTTTCCGCAAGTGCCGCACGGTCGTTTCCATCTTTTGATGCAGCCTCAAGGTCTCTAAAGTCGCTGCTTACTCCCGAAACCCCAAAAACGCCGGATTTTTTGTTTAAAACAATGTTTATATCCTCAATTGAAAGGTTTTCCTTTTCCATAAGGAAAAGAACAATAGCTGGGTCAATATCCCCGGAGCGGGTACCCATGGGAACACCTGCAAGGGGAGTAAAGCCCATTGTGGTGTCAATGGATTTTCCCTTGTTTATGGCACTAATGCTGGAGCCGTTTCCAAGGTGCAATGTTATCAGCTTAAGCTCATCCAGTGGTTTTCCCAGCATTTGCGCCGCCCTTTCGGCAACGTATTTGTGGGATGTTCCGTGGAAACCATATTTTCTGATTTTATATTTTTCGTAGTATTCATAAGGTAGGGCATACATAAATGCCTCTTTGGGCATGGTCTGGTGAAAAGCCGTATCAAAAACCGCAACATGCGGAATGTTTGGCATTGCCTGTTTGCAGGCATTAATGCCTATGAGATTGGGAGGGTTGTGAAGGGGTGCAAGGTCTTTGCAATCTTCAATAGCTTTTATAACTTCATCGTCAATTATAACGGATTGTTTAAAATGCTCCCCACCGTGTACCACCCTGTGACCTACGGCGCCGATTTCGCCCATATCTGATATTACGCCATGCTCCTTGTCAATCAAAGCGTCAATAACAAGCTTTATAGCTTCGTTATGTGTCTTCATAGGTGAAACAATAACAATCGGCTCCTTATCACCTGGAGTGTGCTTGAGCTGTGAGCCTTCTATTCCTATGCGCTCGCACAGTCCTTTTGCAAGCACTTTTTTGTTATCAACATTAATTAGCTGATATTTAAGAGAAGAACTACCTGCATTTATTACTAAAATATTCAAAAATAAGACTTCCTTTCTGTTATTTTTGAGCTTGAACACAAGTTATTGCCACAACACCTGCAATGTCTTGCGCGCTGCATCCTCTGGATAAATCGTTAACGGGCTTTGCTATCCCTTGGGTTATCGGTCCATAGGCTTCAGCCTTTGCAAGGCGCTGGACCAGCTTATAGCCGATGTTTCCCGAATTAAGGTCAGGGAAAACAAGTACGTTTGCATATCCCGCAACATTGCTTCCCGGTGCTTTTGATTTTGCTACATCGGGCACGATTGCCGCATCAAGCTGAAGCTCCCCGTCCAAAATGATATCAGGGCGCTTTTCTTTTGCAATCTTTGTGGCACTTTGCATTTTTTCAACAAGCTCGCTTTTTGCACTTCCATAGGTGGAGTAAGACAGCATTGCAACCTTTGCCTGCTTTCCTACAAGCTGCTCAAAGGAAGCCGCCGAACTTATGGCTATTTCCGAAACAGCGTCTGCGTCCGGGTTTTCGACAAGACCGGAATCGGCAAAAATAAAAGTGCCGCTCTCGCCATATTCACAGTCGGGAACGCACATCACAAAAAATGCGCTGACAAGCTTTGTTCCGGGTGCGGTTTTTAATATTTGAAGGCTGGGGCGAAGCACATTGGCGGTTGAATTGACAGCGCCTGCCACCATGCCGTCAGCCATATCCAGTTTAACAAGCATAACGCCGAAATAAAGCGGGTTTTTAACAGTTTCCAGGGCTTGCTCTTTTGTTATGCCCTTTGATTTTCTAAGCTCGTAAAAGCTGTTTGCAAATTCCTCAAGCTTATCGCTTTTTACAGGGTCTATGATTGTGGCTTTGGAAATGTCAAACCCTTTGGAAATTTCCGATATTTTTTGTTCGTTTCCTAAAATTATAAGGTTTGCAATTCCTTCGTGCAAAATAATATCCGCGGCTTCAATGGTGCGGATATCTTCGCCTTCGGCAAGGACGATTGTTTTAACATCTGTCTTTGCCCTTTCTTTAATCTTATCCAAAAAACTTCCCAATTTAAATGAAACCTCCCATATCATAGGTATTAAAATTCGACAATAATTATTATACATTTCTTTTCTAAATTTGTAAATAACAATTTTCAAAGTTTGTGTATTATGCTATAATGGGCATAAGCAAATTTATAATATCTTACCCTTTGCACAAGAAATAAATACCATACAGGCTGGGTGATACTATGAAAACAGTAGGAATTATCTGCGAATACAACCCTTTTCACAAGGGGCATTTATACCAAATACAACAAACAAAAAAGCTGTGCCAAGCCGACTTAGTGGTCGCTGTTATGAGCGGCAGCTTTGTGCAAAGGGGCGAGTGCGCTTTTTGCGACAAATGGGCAAGGGCAAAAATGGCTCTTTTTTGCGGTGTTGATTTGGTAGTAGAGCTTCCTGTGGTATATTCTTCCCAATCTGCAGAATTTTTTGCACAAGGTGCAGTAAAAATTTTAAATGAAATTGGCGTTGATTATATCAGCTTTGGAGTTGAAAATGATAATATCGAAGATTTAAAATCAGCGGCACAGTTTCTTTTGGAGGAGCCGCCAAAATATAAAAAAGAACTGTCAAAAGCTCTTGATACGGGAATGAGCTTTCCTGCCGCAAGGGAAGCGGCGGCGGCAGCCTGCCATGTTAAGGGCGTACTTTCAACGCCCAATAATATTTTGGCGGTGGAATATTTAAAGGCTCTTTTTAAAATCGGCTCAAAAATTGAGCCTGTTGCGGTTTTAAGAAAAGGCTCCGAGCACGACGGTGTGGGAAGTGCCTCGTATATTAGAAAAGCGGGCATTGACAATGCAAAAGAGTATCTGCCAAAGAAGGCATACGACATTATAATGGAAGAAATTCAAAAAGGAGCGGCACCTGTAAGGCCATCTGCCATGGATAGCATTATTGTCTCCCGCCTTAGGCTTATGGAAGCATTGGAGATTGCAAACATCGTTGATGTAGGAGAAGGGCTTGAAAACCGCATAAAAGAAGGGGCAAGGCTTTATTCTACCGTTTGGGATATTGCGGATTATGTCAAAACAAAACGCTATACCCATTCCAGAATACGCCGAATTATGATAAACAGCCTTTTAGGCATTACGCAAGACCATGTAACCGCAGACCCTGAATATATAAGGGTTTTGGGCATGAATAAAAAGGGGATGGAGGTTTTGCGGAAAATAAAGAAAAAAGGGAGCCTTCCCATCATCACCAAAACGGCTGATGCAAAAAGCTCCCCAATGCTTAAGCTTGATTTAAAGGCTACGGATATTTACTCTCTTGCATATCCGAATCCTGCTTTGCGAAAGGGCGGGCTGGACTTTATAAAATCCCCCGTGGTTATTGAATAATTACTGCATTTTTTCAAAATTGTCGATGTGTATTTGCCCTTCAAAGAAGTAGGCATTGTTAAGGCCCAAAACTTCCGTAAAGAATTTTAGCGGAACGTATGTGAAACCGTCTTTTAATTCTGCGGCAACTGGAAGGTTTAAGATTTGTTCGCCTATTGTAAATGCTGTGTCCCCCACCGTTACGCTGCGGCTTTCGTCGTCCCAGCCGACGGTATAGCCCAAAGCCTCGCTAACAGCCCTTACGGGGACCATAATTTCATTGCCGATGGCATATGCATTCGGCTTTTTTATGATTGTATCTTCGCCCACAACAATAGGAGCGTAAGGAACCGCCTGCAGGATTTCGGAAAGGTACGCTTCGTCTTTGTCTGTATCTGTCACAGGCTCCTTTTCTTCGGGAAGGACAACAATCCTCTTTGGCGTTGTGATTGCCGGAATGCTTCGTGTTGAAACGTCGTAGTTTACCAGTAGTTTTTTATTTGCCAGCTCTTCTTTTGTGTAATCAACCTTCTCGAGTTTTCCGTCGGCTGCGGCATAGATTTCGGTATCTTCCCCCAAGTTAAGCTTTAAGGTTTTGTCCCCGCTTACAAGGTCGCTGTCGAAAAGGTCTGCTTTGGAAAACAGCCCTTCTTCGGCAAATGTAGCCACATCAACGCTGTATTGCGGCGGATATATCATAATCATGGGTCTGTTTGAAGGCACATACCCCGTAATTTCAACGCCTTTTTCAATATCAGTGGCGTTTGAGGAGAGAGGGGGAATAATCAGGGTGTCGCCGCTTATGTAAAAATAAGCGTCAATTTCCCCGCTGCTGTTTGCAAGGGCGATTTTTTTAAGCCCGTCATCCTCGTTCTCTTCAATTTCCGCCACCACTCCTGTATGGGAAATGTACCAGCCGACAGGAGATGGCTCGTTATCCGTCGGGTTTTCACCCTCAAAAGCCAATGCAAGCATTTGCATGGAAAGTATGGTTGCCAAAGCGGCAATTGCTGTTTTTTTAAATAGTTTCATTGCAAAAAAACCTCCTTTTGTGTTATCTTTCATTCTTTAGACTTTCCTTTTCGGGAAAAAGTTTCATCTGCATTAAAAATACTTGAAGAAAAAATCGAAAAATGTTACAATATATATAATGGGGTATTATGAGGCATTGATTTTTTAAGGTGCTTTTAAGCGCACGAAAAATACGGACAATCCAAGAAAAATGAAATATTGACAAATAATTGCTAACATGTTATTATAAACCCAATATATGAATTAGACGGAGGTCTAATATGAAGACTTTGGTGGATAAACTGATTGAAAATAGAACTTTGACAAGGGACGAATTTATCACCCTTATTAATTCAAGGAACGAGGAAATAAGCGAATACATATTCGAAAATGCAAGGCGCACCAGTGAAAAACACTTCGGAAAGAATGTATATATAAGAGGGCTTATAGAATTTACAAACTATTGCAGAAACGATTGCTACTATTGCGGCATAAGGAAAAGCAATGCAAATTGCGAAAGGTACAGGCTTTCAAAAGAAGAAATTTTACAGTGCTGCAAAAACGGGTATGATTTGGGCTTTAGAACCTTTGTTTTGCAAGGCGGAGAAGATGGATTCTTCTCTGATGATGATATGTGCGATATCATAAGCCAAATAAGGCAAGCCTATCCGGATTGCGCCATAACCCTTTCATTTGGAGAGCGTTCGTATGATTCTTACAAACGCTTTTTTGAAAGCGGCGCAAATCGTTATTTGCTGCGGCATGAAACGGCTGACGCCGAGCATTACAAAAAGCTTCATCCCAAAGGCCTTGATTTGGAGAATAGAAAAAAATGCCTTTATCATTTAAAAGAGATAGGCTATCAGGTGGGCACCGGCTTTATGGTTGGCTCGCCGTATCAAACGGTGGAAAATTTAGTCGATGATTTGCTGTTTATAAAAGAATTCAGTCCCCACATGGTAGGGATTGGTCCTTTTATTCCCCATGGGGATACGATTTTTGCCGATGAAAAGCCGGGCAGCCTGGAGCTTACCCTGTTTTTAACGGGAATTATAAGGTTGATGCTGCCAAATGTCCTTTTGCCCGCTACAACGGCAGTAGGCACCGTTGACCCTTTGGGCAGGGAAAAATCCATTTTGGCGGGGGCGAATGTTTTAATGCCTAATTTATCGCCCGCCGGTGTGCGAAGCAAATATTTGCTTTATGACGGCAAGATATGCACGGGCGAGGAGGCGGCGGAGTGTAGAGTCTGCCTGCAAAAAAGGGTTGAAAGCATTGGATATAAAATAGTTGTTGACAGGGGAGACTATGTACCTGAAGTTTAAAATAGGCGGTGTGTTTTTTGCTTAACAGGTTTACAAGAGCTGAAATTTTGCTTGGCAAAGAAACAATGGATAGATTAGAAAATGCAAAGGTTGCGGTGTTTGGTGTGGGAGGCGTGGGCTCATACGCTGCGGAAGCCCTTGCAAGGAGCGGGGTAGGAAGCATAACCGTGGTGGATGATGACAAAGTATGCCTTACAAACATCAACAGACAGCTTATTGCCACCCAAAAGACCGTTGGCAAGGTAAAAGTGGAGGTTATGAAAGAAAGAATTCTTGAGATTAACCCAAAGGCGCAGGTTTTTGCATTTCAAACATTTTACGGACCGGAAACAGCCTCACAGTTTGACCTTGGTGAATATGATTATATAGTTGACGCAATAGATACCGTAACATCCAAGCTTGTTTTAATAGAAAACGCCAAAAAGGCAGGCACTCCCATAATAAGCTGTATGGGGGCGGGGAATAAGCTGGACCCCACAAAATTCGAAGTGGATGATATATACAATACAACTGTGTGCCCTTTAGCTAAAGTTATGCGAAAGGAGCTTCGGGCAAGGGGGATAGACTCCTTAAAGGTTGTATATTCCAAAGAACCTGCCCTAACACCCTTTGAAAGAGAGGAGACAAGCTGCAAGCATAACTGCGTTTGCCCCCCGGGAACAAGGCGAAACTGCAGCGTGCGCAGGCAAATACCGGGAAGTGTGTCTTTTGTGCCGCCGGTGGCGGGGCTGATTATAGCCGGCGAGGTTATAAAAGACATAGGTCGCACTATAAGGGAGTGATAAAAATGCAAGCGGACTATATTGAAAAAATAGTAAAAAGTATAGAGCCTTTTCAAAAAATGTATAATGTTATAAGACTTGTTGACCCAAAGGTTAACAAGGTGCTTTATCTTAAAGGCAACGAGCCTGTGGAGATGGAATCAAAGTGCTTTGAATTTTGGAACAAAAACGAGCATTGCCAAAATTGTGTTTCCATAAGGGCGCATTTGGAAAAGGATACCTTTGTCAAAATTGAATATGTTAAGGATAATATTTATATGATAACCGCGCTGCCTGTAAATATCGGCGGCAGGGAAGTTGTTGTGGAGCTTTTAAAGAATGTTACAAGCAGTATTATTATAGAAGATGAAAATTTCAGAAGCACTCCCGAGGTTTATACCATGATAGAGGCTATAAACGCCTTTGCTCTAAAAGACAATCTTACAAATGCATATAACCGAAGGTATATAAACGAAACCCTTACTTTGGACCTTATAAGCGCCACCCTTACGGAAAAACCTCTTTGCCTTATCATGGCGGATATTGACCGATTTAAAGAAATAAATGATAAATACGGACATGTTGCAGGGGATAATGTAATAAAATCTTTTGCAGATATTTTGATAGACTCCATTAGCGGGCATGAAGGTTGGGTAGGCAGGTTTGGCGGGGAGGAGTTTTTATGCTGCCTGACAAATTCAACCTTGGAGGACGCCGTCCAAATAGCGGAAAAAATACGAAAACGGGTTGAGGAAACAACTTTTTACGCAGGTGAAAATAAAATGTCCATAACCGCAAGCTTTGGAGTTTACTGTGCAAAGCCCAAGGTGGACACCCAAGCATCGAATTTGCTTGACCTTGTGGACAAAAATCTTTACAATGCAAAGGTGAAAGGCAGAAACAGGGTGGAATATTAACCTTTGCCAAATAGCAGTTAAATTGGGGAGTATGCTAAAATTTATTTAAATACTTGTTTTTTTGTGGTAAAAATGTTATAATGTTAGAACGAAAAAAATTTTACGTTAAAATATACGGAGTATTGGTCTATGCCTAAATTTTTTGTAAATGAGGGTCAGATAAAAGATGGTCTGATTTCCATAATAGGGGATGATGTATCCCATATTTCCAGGGTTTTGCGAATGGCGCAGGGGGATTTGCTTACCGTCTGCGACAAAGTGGGGCATGACTACCATGTTCGCATACAGAAAATAGACAAGGCGGAAATTATAGCAGAAATTTTGGAAAAATACCCATGCAAGGCAGAGCCCAATGTCGAAGCGGTGCTTTTTCAATGTATGCCCAAGCAGGGTAAAATGGAATATATCATTCAAAAAACCACAGAGCTTGGTGTATCAAAAATTGTTCCCGTTTTTTCAAAACGCTGCGTGGTAAGGCCAACGGGAAAGTTGTCGGATAAAATAAAAAGATGGCAAAAAATTGCCCTTGAGGCGGCAAAGCAAAGCGGCAGGGGAGTTGTGCCAAAGGTTTTAGAGCCCGTAGGCTTTAAAGAGGCCATCGACCATATGTTGGAGCTTGAAAAGGCATTTATGCTTTACGAGGAAGAAGAAAACAACCGAATTAAGTCGATTTTACAAGAAGAATTCAAACAAATTGGTTTTATTGTAGGCCCTGAAGGAGGCTTTGACGAAAGCGAAGCCGCTTTTGCCAAGGAAAAAGGCATACCCGCCATAACCTTGGGAAACAGGATTCTTCGCACGGAAACCGCAGGGGCGGCTGTTTTGCCCATTATAATGTATTCCCAGAATGACATATAAGGAGTGTTCAATAGTGAATAAAAAGCATAAAATTAGCATGACCGAAAAAATTGCAAATGATTTTCTGTTGCAGTTTGCTTACGGCATTGCATCTTCGATTGTTTTGCTTTTCATATACAATGCAAGCCTGTTTAGGTATGGCGGAGCAATAGGAAGCGCCATGCCCAAGGTGTTGTGGACACTTTTTGGGATATCGCTTGCAGGCGGTGTGGCTTATGTTGGGGCATGGAGGAAAACCAAAAGAAACGGTTTTAAAATCGCTGCAATTTATCTGTTTGTAACTGCGGCAGGATTTTTTTGGTGCGTAGGCCTGCAGAAAATTGCATTCTACTTAAAATCCTTCATACCTTCTCTTGGATATTTTGCAAACACAAAACGTTTGATGGAAATGCTTTTTATTGTCATTGGCTTGTCGATTGTTGTCGAAATTGTTGTGTATTGGTATAGGTTGCGTGCCTTAAGGGGTAAAAGGGTTAAAAAAATCTGAATTTTGGAATACTAAAGTCCGATAACATCGGACTTTTGTTAATTATCGCACTTTTTAAATTTGTCAAAAAACACTTTTAATCGGAAAAGGGAGGTAAAAATTTTAATGAGTATTCAATCCGTGGAAATTAAAAACGGTGTGAAATTGCACTATCTTCATACTAAAAAATTTAAAACCAACTCTTTGGGCGTTTATTTCCACAGGCCCATGCAAAAAAGCGAGGCTACAATAAACGCCCTGCTTTCCAATGTGATAAAAAGGGGCTGTCCTCTTTTCCCCCGGACAAAAGAGCTTGCCAGGCAGCTTGAGGCACTTTACGGCTCGAAGGTTGTCTCGGGCGTGCGAAAAAAAGGAGATTCTCAGGTAATTTATATTAATTTTGAGTTTGTTAACGAAAATTATGTTTTAAAGTCGCAGCCTGTGATGGAAAATATTTTGGACCTTGTAAAGAGCATGGTTTTTGCTCAGGAGGGCTTTTTAAAGGAGTATGTAAGCCAGGAAAAGGAAAATTTAAAACAGCTTATTATGGCGCAGATGAACGATAAAAGGGCATATGCCGCCCAGCGCTGCGTAGAAATCATGTGTAAGCAGGAGCCTTACGGAATTTGCGAGCTTGGGTTTATAGACGATGTTGACGGCATAAACGAGGGGGACCTTTTTGAGCATTATAAAAACGTTGTTTTAAAAAGCCCCGTTGATATATTTATAACCGGTGATGTGGATATTTTCTGGGTAGAACAAAAAATTAAGGAAATGCTTGAATATATTGAGGTAAAATCTGTGAAATATCCCGAAACGGTTATAATAAAGGATATAGGGGAAATTAAAAATGTTACTGAAACCCAGAATATTGCCCAAGGGAAGCTTAGCCTTGGTTTTAGGACAAAAACTGCAAGCTGGGATGAAAAATACCCTGCATTGCTTATTTATAACGCTGTGTTTGGCGGCGGGCCTTTCTCAAAGCTTTTCAATAATGTGCGCGAGAAGCTTTCGCTGGCTTATTATGCAAGCTCCCGCCTTGATATGTTCAAAGGTGTTATGATTGTAAACTCGGGTATTGAAGTGGCAAACTTCCAAAAGGCTTATGATGAAATTATGACTCAGTTTAAAGCTATGGCAAATGGCGATATTACTGACGAGGAAATGTCTGCGGCTGTGCTTTCCACTGTGAATAATATAAGGTCAATGACGGACAGTGCCATGGTGATGGAGGATTATTGGCTTGGGCGCCTTATAACAGGCACCGCTTTGGATATAGACGAGCTTATAAGCATGCTAAAGCGGGTTACAAAACAGCAGGTGATTGAGGTTGCGCAAAATGTTGACCTTGATACTGTGTACTTTTTGAAAGGAGTGTAGTCTTAATGGAGTTTGAAAAAATATATAATAAAAAACTAAACGAAACTTTATATAAAGGCCGGCATAAAAGCGGGCTTATGGTATATGTACTGCCAAAGCAGGGCTTTAGCAAAAGCTATGCCAGCTTTGCCGCAAGGGTTGGCTCCATTGACAATGAATTTATAGCCCCCGGCGATACGGAGCCTACCAAAATTCCCGACGGGGTTGCCCACTTTTTAGAGCATAAAATGTTTGAACAGCCCGACGGCACCAACTCCTTCGACAGCTTTAGCAAGACGGGCGCCTCGGCAAATGCTTATACAAGCTTTACCACAACAGCCTATATTTTTTCAAGCACGGACAGGTTTTATGAAAATCTTGAAATACTTCTTGACTATGTTGAAAAGCCCCATTTTACCGATGAAAATGTGGCTAAAGAGCAGGGGATTATCGGTCAGGAAATACGAATGTATGACGACGACCCAAACTGGAGGGTTTTCTTCAACCTTTTGACCGCCCTTTATGAAAAGCACCCTGTTAGAAACGACATTGCGGGAACTGTGGAGAGTATTGCGAAAATTGACAAGGACCTTCTTTATAAATGCTACCACAGCTTTTACAACCCGTCGAATATGATTTTGTTTACCTGCGGGGATGTGGAGTGCGACAAGGTTGCGCAGGTTGTGGATAAATATGTGACCAACGCTCCCCTTGGCGAGATTAAAAGAATTTTCCCAAACGAGCCGGAAAATGTGAATAAAAAGCTTGTGGAGCAGAAATTAAGCGTTGCAAATCCGCTTTTTATGATTGGATTTAAGGATAATGACTTAGGCAAAACAGGCAGCGAAATGATGAGGAAAATTATTGTTACCGAGATTTTAAACAGAATGCTTGTTGGAAAAAGCAGCAAAACTTACAACAGTCTGTATGAAAAGGGTCTTATAAACGACAGCTTTTTCTTTGAATATAGCTGCGAGGCGGACTATGCTTTTGCGGCAATGGGAGGAGAGAGCACAGACCCAAATGCCGCAAAGGAAGAAATTTTAGAAGGAATAAAAAAGGCAGAGCTTTTGGAAGAAGATTTTTTAAGATGCAAAAAGTCTTTGATTGGCAGGTTCCTAAGGATGTTCAACAGTGTGGAAGGGCTGTCCAATGTGTTTGTTAGCAGTATTTTCCAAGGCATGGATATGTTTGAATACCTTGACATATGCGAAAGCGTGACTCTTGAAGAAGCACGCCTTCGGAAAGAATATTTGTTTAGGGAAGAAAATTGTGCCATGTCTATTGTTTGGCCCAACTAAAAAGGAGCCCTACTTTTGTTCTTCTATAAGGCTGTAGAGCTTTGACAGTGCCGAGAAGATGCCGCCAACATCATCAATAATGCCATGTTTGACGGCTTCTTCTCCAAACAGGATTGTTCCTACATCGTTTGCAATAATTCCTGTTTGATGAACCAACTCGTTAAAGTCCTCTGCGGGAATTTTAGAGTTTCTGACAATGAAATCCACGACTCTTTCTTGTACCTTGTTAAAATAGTCATATGTTTGTGAAGTTCCAATAACCACACCGCTCATTCTTATGGGGTGTATGGTCATTGTGGCGCTTGGCACGATAAACGAATGCTTTGCCGCCACCGCAAGAGGAACACCTATGCTATGCCCCCCGCCTAAAACCAAAGACACCGTGGGCTTGGACATGGAAGAAATCATTTCAGCTATTGCAAGCCCGGCTTCCACGTCGCCGCCGACGGTGTTTAGGATAACCAAAAGGCCTTTTATGGTATCGTCTTGCTCTATGCTTACAAGCTGGGGGATAACGTGTTCATATTTTGTGGTTTTATTTTGGGGCGGAAGCACCATATGCCCTTCTATTTGTCCGATAATTGTAAGAGAATGGATTTTGTGCGGCGCATTTTCGGAGATGGTAATACCGCTGTCGTTTTGGGGCGGCATCATCCCTTCGCCATTTTGTGGGGTGTTTTCCATGGTGGTTTTGCTGTCCAATATATCACAACCTTCCAAGAATATATTATTATATTCTTGTCAATTTAATATACATCTGTTATAATTTATATATCGTGCTATACACATCATTGTAACGAAAGGGATGATAAAGATGCCTATTAAAATTGCAGATGATTTGCCTGCCAGAAAAACTCTTGAGGCTGAAAATATATTTGTTATGAGCGAAAAGCGTGCGCTAAGTCAGGACATAAGGCCGCTTAAGATTGCTATTTTAAACTTGATGCCCACGAAAATAACCACCGAAACGCAGCTTCTTCGCCTGCTTGGAAACAGCCCGCTGCAGGTTGATATAGAGCTTTTGAACACAAAAAGCTATCAAAGCAAAAACACTCCCGAGGAGCATCTTTTGACGTTTTACAAAACCTTTGACGATATTAAGGACCAAAAATTTGACGGAATGATTATAACCGGCGCCCCCGTGGAAAAGATGGAGTTTGAAGAAGTTGACTATTGGGACGAGCTTTGCGAAATCATGGAGTGGACCAAGGGAAATGTAACCTCAACATTACATATATGCTGGGGTGCTCAAGCGGGGCTATATTATCATTATAATGTGCCAAAATATACTTTGGACAAAAAAGTGTTTGGAGTGTTCAAGCACAGGGTAACCCGTAAAACAAAAATGCTAATGCGAGGCTTTGACGACCATTTCTTTGCGCCCCATTCCCGATATACCGAGGTGCGTGCCGAGGATATTGCAAAGGTTCCAAAGCTTGAGATTTTGTCCGTTTCGGACGAGGCGGGGGTTTATTTGGTGACAACAAAGGGCGGAAAGCAGATTTTCGTCATGGGGCATTCCGAGTACGATGCGGTGACCTTAAGCCAGGAATATCACCGTGATATTGACAGAGGGCTTGACATAGACGTTCCAAAAAACTATTTTCCCAATGACGATGCAAAAAAACAGCCCTTGGTAACGTGGCGTGCGCATGCTAATTTGCTTTTTGCAAACTGGCTTAACTACCATGTTTACCAGACCACTCCATACGATTTGAATAAAATTAAGTGAGGGGATTTGTATATGGCAAATGAAAAGAAAATATCCTTTGAAGTCATAAAAAGGCTGCCAAGATACTACAGGTACTTAGGCGAGCTTAAAAGCAACAATATTACAAGAATTTCATCTAAGGAGCTAAGCCGCAGGATGAACGTTACCGCATCCCAAATCCGACAGGATTTAAACTGCTTTGGCGGGTTTGGGCAGCAAGGCTATGGCTATAACGTGGAAGACTTACATGAAGCCATAGGCGATATTTTGGGTCTTAACAACGGGCATAAGACGATTATAGTGGGAGCGGGAAACTTAGGGCGTGCCCTTGCAAATTACAAGTCGTTTGAAAAACGGGGCTTTAAGCTTGTTGGGATTTTTGATATTAACAACATAAAAATCGGGCAAAATATTGCCGGTCTTGATGTTCTGGACTTTAACGAGGCGGAAAAATATATACCCGACCTTGCGCCGGACATTGCCATCATTACAGTTCCGAAGGAAGCGGCGGGCAGCGTCGCAAAGAAGGTTATATCCCTTGGAATCAAGGGGCTTTTAAACTTTTCTTATACGGATATAGACGTGCCCGACGGCGTGGAAATTGAAAATGTTCATTTAAGCGACAGCCTTATGACTTTGTCATACAAGCTTGAGCAGCAAAAGAAACTCAACCAATAATAATCAAATATTATTTATGGAAAAGAGGGCTTGAAATTGGTAAAGAATCCTCCTGAAATCGAAGGAATGCTAAGAAGGCACATGATAAAAGTCCCCGAAGCCATATCCGCCGCAAGCGGAATTAAAATATTTGGAAGACTTATAAAATCCTTGGTGTTTACAACTGATGTTGCGGTAATTAGAAACTGCAATGCCAATGCGGTAATTGCGGTATATCCTTTCACGCCCCAGCCTGCCATAAGCCATGCAATAATACAGGTGTCCGACGTGCCTGTGTTTTGCGGCGTGGGCGGCGGGATAACCGGCGGCAAACGCTCCATAAATCTTGCTCTTGACGCGGAAAACCAGGGGGCGATTGGTGTTGTTGTAAATGCGCCCACCACAAATTCAACCATATCAAAAATGCGTGATAGGATTGATATTCCTATTGTGGTTACCGTTGTTTCGGAAAAAACGGATTTTGCAGCCAGGGTAAAGGCAGGGGCAAGTATTTTTAACGTTTCGGGTGCCGGAAAAACAATCGAAATAATCCAAAGGATAAGGGATGTGCTTCCGGACATTGCCATAATTGCCACAGGCGGGCCGAGTGAGGAGACGATTTCGAAAACAATAGAGGCAGGGGCTAATGCCATAACCTATACGCCGCCTACTCCTGGAGAGATTTTGAAAAAGATTATGTCCGAGTACAGAACCGGCAGTAACATTATGTAAAAACTTGAAATAAATGCGCTAATATGTTAAAATTATACTTATGTTTTTCGAGAGCAAAGTATGTGTTTAGGCCCTAAAGTGTGAAAACAGACGAGGTGTAGTTAATGAAAAAGTTTTTTGAGAGGATTATGGGAACGTACAGCGACAGGGAGCTTAGGCGTATTATGCCTATAGCCGACAAGGTGGACTCTTACGAGGAAATAATGAAGGGCTATACTGACAGCCAACTTCGCGGGAAAACTGCGGAGTTTAAAGAGCGCCTTTCAAAAGGTGAAACCCTTGATGATATACTTCCCGAAGCATATGCAGTTGTAAGAGAGGCGGCATGGCGTGTTTTAGGCATGCGCCATTTTAAGGTGCAGATAATCGGCGGAATTGTGCTGCATCAGGGGCGTATTGCCGAGATGAAAACCGGTGAGGGAAAAACCCTTGTTGCTACATTGCCGGCATATCTGAACGCCTTGACGGGTCAAGGCGTTCATATTGTAACGGTAAACGACTACCTTGCAAAGCGTGACAGTGAATGGATGGGAAAGGTATATAATTATTTGGGCCTTTCCGTTGGACTTATTGTGCATGGTTTGGACAGTGGGCAGCGTAGGGAAGCTTATGCTGCGGACATTACCTATGGCACAAACAACGAATTTGGTTTTGACTATTTGCGTGACAACATGGTTATATACAAGGAGCATAAGGTGCAAAGAGGGCATGCCTTTGCCATTGTGGACGAAGTGGACAGCATTTTGATTGACGAGGCAAGAACTCCCCTTATTATATCGGGTGAAGGGGATAAGTCCACCATTCTTTATGAAAGAGCCGACAAATTTGCAAGGACTTTAAAGCCTTTAAGAATTAAAGAATCCGACGACAAGCAGCACGACGACGATGTTGACGCTGATTATATAATAGATGAAAAAGCAAACACCGCCACCCTTACGGAAAAGGGGATTAAAAAGGCGGAGGGTTTTTTCGGTATTGAAAACCTTTCCGATTCGGAGAATCTTGCCATATCCCACCATATTAACCAAGCTATTCGTGCCCATGGCATTATGCAGCGGGACAAGGATTATGTGGTGAAAGATGGAGAGGTTATTATTGTTGACGAATTTACAGGCCGCCTGATGATGGGCAGAAGGTACAGCGACGGTCTGCACCAGGCTATTGAAGCTAAGGAAGGTGTAAAGGTCGAGCGTGAGAGCAAAACCTTGGCAACCATAACTTTTCAGAATTATTTTAGGCTTTATAAAAAGCTGTCCGGCATGACAGGTACGGCACAAACGGAGGAAGAAGAATTTCGTGCCATATACAAGCTGGACGTTATTGTTATACCAACCAATAAACCTATGATAAGAGAAGACCTTCCGGATGCCGTATATAAAAACGAAAGAGGAAAGATAAAAGCTGTCATAGAGCAGATTAAACAGTGCCATGCAAAGGGGCAGCCTGTCCTTGTGGGCACTATTACCATAGAAAAATCCGAGCAGCTTTCAAAGGAGCTTAAAAAAATCGGTATTCCCCATGAGGTTTTGAATGCCAAATTCCACGAAAAAGAGGCAGAAATCGTCTCTCAAGCGGGTAAAAAGGGTGCGGTTACCATTGCTACAAACATGGCGGGGCGCGGCACCGACATTGTTCTTGGCGGAAATGCCGAATTTATGGCTAAGCGTGAAATGCAGAAGATGGGCTTTGAGCCTTATTTGATAAGCGAATCGACAAGCTATGCCGACACCGACGATGAAGAAATCCTAAATGCAAGGAAGGTTTATAAGGAGCTGTATGAAAAATACAAGCCGGTTGTGGAAGCCGAGCGCAAGGAAGTTATCGAGGCAGGCGGCTTGTTTATTATCGGCACCGAGCGCCATGAAAGCAGGCGCATTGACAACCAGCTCAGAGGCCGCTCCGGTCGTCAGGGCGATGTTGGTGTGTCTAAATTTTATATTTCTCTGGAAGATGACCTAATGCGCCTTTTCGGCTCCGACAGGCTTACAAGAATGGTTGAAACCTTAGGCCTTGAAGAGGACCAGCCCATAGAGGCGAAGATGCTTACCAATGCTATAGAAAGCGCTCAAAAGAAGGTTGAGGGCAGAAACTTTAACATTAGAAAGCATGTTTTGCAATATGACGATGTTATGAACCAACAGCGTGAAATAATCTACAAGCAAAGAAGCCAGGTTCTTGACGGTGAAAACCTAAGAGATTACTTTGTTTCCATGATTTCGTTTGTTGCCGACAATATTGTGGAAAACACCGTAGGTCAGGCACAGTATGAGGACGATTTTTCATGGGAACAGTTTTTCCCGCTTATGCTTGAAAAGTTTGGCATTGTTGTAAATTTAAGTGAAGATAAGCGCAGGGAAATGACAAAAGAAAGCCTAAAAGAGTTTATAGTAAATCTGGCTATGCAGGTATATGAGCAAAAGGAAAAGGAAATCGGCGAAGAGACCATGCGGGAGCTTGAGCGTGTTATCCTTCTTCAGGTTGTTGACCAAAAATGGATGGACCATATAGATGCCATGGACCAGCTGCGCTCCGGTATAGGGCTTCGTGCGTATGCACAGCATGACCCTGTTGTGGAATATAAATTCGAAGGTATGGACATGTTTGACGAGATGATTGCAAACATAAAAACCGATGCGGTAAGACATATTTTTCATGCCCGTATAAAAAATCAAGAGGTCAAGCGTGAGCAGGTTGCCAAGCCCACTTTTGCATCCCATGGAGGAAGCGGTGAGCTGGAAGGGCAAAAGCCTGTTGTAAAGGGCAAGAAAATTGGAAGAAACGAGCCATGCCCATGCGGCAGCGGCAAAAAATATAAAAAATGCTGTGGACAGTAAAAGGAAGTGATTTTGTGATAGAATTTGAAGAATACCGTATTTCTTTGGACGCCTTAAGAAAAGACATTACAGATTTGGGGGATTCACTTTGACATTTCGGGAATCCTTGCGAAAATAGAAGAGCTTGACAAACAAAGCGCCGAGCCCGATTTTTATTCGGATATGCAAAGGGCTCAAAAGGTGTTGCAGCAGCTAAAGCACTTAAAGGATAAGATGGACCGCTTCGAGAACTTGCGAAGCACCTGGGAAGACCTTGTGACATTGGTTTCGCTTGGTATAGAGATGGAGGACGGGTCCGTACTTGATGAAATTAAAGAAGGGTATTCCAATTTAACGAAAACCCTTGAAAATATGCGCCTTGAAACATTGCTTTCCGGCACATACGACAAAAACAACGCCATTTTATCCCTTCATGCGGGGGCAGGTGGGACAGAGGCCCAGGATTGGAATGGAATGCTGCTTCGCATGTTTACACGCTGGGCGGAGCGGAGGGGTTTTCAGACTGAAACTCTGGACTATCTTGCAGGCGATGAGGCGGGGGTTAAAAGTGCTGCCATTTTGATTGAAGGACCGAATGCATACGGCTATGCAAAATCCGAGATGGGAGTGCACAGGCTGGTTAGAATTTCTCCCTTTGATGCGTCGGGCAGAAGGCATACATCCTTTGCCTCTGTTGAAGTTATGCCTGAAATTGACGATGACATCGAGATTAATATAAATCCTGAGGATTTGCGGGTTGACACCTTCCGTGCAAGCGGAGCGGGCGGACAGCACGTTAACAAAACAGACAGCGCCATCAGGATAACCCACATTCCCACAGGTATTGTTGTATCCTGCCAGTCCGAGCGCTCGCAGCATAAAAACCGGGAAACAGCCATGAAAATGCTAAAATCCAAGCTTGTTCAGCTTGCAGAGCAGGAAAAAAAGGAAAAAATCGAGGATTTAAAGGGCGTGCAAAAGGAAATTGCATGGGGAAGCCAAATTCGCTCATATGTTTTCCACCCGTACAATATGGTTAAAGATCATAGGACCGGCTTCGAAGTAGGAAATATCGAAGCTGTTATGGACGGGGACATAGACGGGTTTATTAACGCATACCTGAAGGCCCAATCCCTTGGTCAGCTTAATTTAAAGTAAAAGTCTTATGCTATTGGAGGAGTTGTGCTTGTTTGACAAACTGTCAGTTATAGAAAAAAGGTATGAGGAGCTTTGCAATTTAGTCAGCGACCCGCAGGTTATATCCGACCAAAAAAAGTTTGCCGCCCTTTGCAAGGAACAGTCGGATATCGAGCTTATTGTTGAAAAATATCGGGAATATAGGGCTGCAAAAAATGCAGCAGATGAGGCAATGGAAATGCTTGGCGAAAAGCTTGACAAGGATTTTCGAGACCTTGTTCAGGCTGAGCTCGAGGAAAGCAAAGACAAAATGGATTCCCTTGAGGCTGAGCTTAAAATCCTGCTGCTTCCCAAAGACCCCAACGACGATAAAAACGTTATTGTGGAAATACGCGGCGGTGCAGGAGGGGACGAAGCTGCTCTTTTTGCAGCGGACCTTTTGCGTATGTATTCCATGTATGCGGAAATGAAGCGTTGGAAGGTTGAAACATTAAGCCTTAATGCTACGGAGCTTGGCGGTATAAAGGAAATTTCCTTTGAAATTGCCGGTCAGGGCGCCTATAGCAGGTTAAAATATGAAAGCGGTGTCCACAGGGTGCAAAGGATTCCCTCAACAGAAAGCGGCGGAAGAATCCATACCTCAACGGTGACGGTTGCTGTTTTGCCAACAGCTGAGGATATTGAGGTTGAAATAAACCCCAACGATTTGCGAATTGACGTTTTTCGCTCCGGCGGACCGGGCGGACAGTCTGTTAACACTACAGACTCCGCTGTGCGTATAACCCATATTCCAACCGGTCTTGTGGTTTCCTGCCAGGACGAAAAATCGCAGCACAAAAATAAAGATAAGGCAATGAAAATTTTGCGCTCAAGGCTTTATGACCTGATGCAAGCCCAGCAAAATTTGGAGATTGCCCAACAGCGCAAAAGTCAGGTTGGAACAGGTGACAGAAGCGAGAGAATCCGCACCTATAACTTCCCGCAAGGAAGGGTTACAGACCATAGAATCGGGCTTACATTACATAGGCTGGATTCTATTTTAGACGGCGATTTGGACGAAATCATAGACGCTCTTATAACTTATTTCCAATCGGAAAAGCTAAGGGGCGAGCAGTAAATCCGTGCTTTATTTTTCCTATGGAAAGGAAATGTATAGGTTGAAAACAGAAAAACTTTCCACTTCAAATAAAGATATAGCCCGTGCCGCAGCATTGCTGAAAGGCGGCGGGCTTGTTGCGTTTCCTACGGAAACTGTTTATGGACTGGGGGCAAATGCCTTGGACGGGAGTGCTGTGGAAAAAATTTTTAAGGCAAAAGGCAGACCTTCCGATAATCCGCTTATTGTTCATATATATGACATAAATCAGGTTAGCAGCCTGGTTTTGGAGGTAAATGATAATGCTAAAAGGCTAATGGAAGCTTTTTGGCCCGGTCCTATAACCATAGTTATGAAAAAAAGCGATAAAATTCCTTCTTCGGTAAGTGCAGGCCTTGATACCGTGGGCGTACGCATGCCCGAAAACCCTGTTGCCCTTCGTTTTTTAAAGGCGTGCGGTGTTCCTGTTGCAGCCCCGTCGGCAAACACTTCGGGAAAACCCAGCCCAACCCTTGCAAGCCATGTGGCGGAGGATTTGGACGGCAAAATTGATGCAATTATTGACGGTGGGCAGTGCAGTGTGGGCCTTGAATCCACTGTGATTGACGTAAGCTCCGAAGTGCCAATGCTGCTAAGGCCCGGCGGCATTACGTTTGAGCAGCTTACCGAGGTTTTGGGTCATGTGGTGTTGGCTTTTGAATGCAAGGAAGGGGCGGCGCCACGCTCGCCGGGTTTAAAGTATCAGCACTATTCACCCTCGGCGCCTGTGTATGTTGTTCGAGGCGATTTTGACGAATATGTGATTCAAAACAGCAAAAAATACGAAAAAGTGGGCGTTATAACTTCAAACAAGGCAGATTACCCGTCAAATTGCATCGTAAAGCGCTTTGACAGCGAGCCTGCTTCATATGCAGCAAATTTATTTGCTTACCTTCGCAGTTTGGACGGGGAAGGTGTGCAGGTTATATTTGCACAGGACATAGACTGTAAAGGCATAAACCTTGCCACAAATAACCGGCTTTACAAGGCTGCAGGGTATAAAATTGCAAATTTCAAAGGAGGAAGATTAATATAAATATTTTGATTGTTTGCACGGGAAATACCTGTAGAAGCCCCATGGCGGAAAGGATATTTAAGGAGTTTTTGCCGGGGCATAACATATCTTCTGCTGGGGTGCGGACGGTGGACGGGCTTTTTGCAAGTGAAAACGCAGTTTCGGTCATGGAGGAAAAGGGGCATGACCTTTCAAATCACAGGTCAAGGCAAATTACGGAGGAAATGGCTAAAGGCAGCGATTTGATTTTGTGTATGACCAAAGGTCATAAAGAATATATTTTGCCTGTAAATGAAAACACCTTTACAATAGGCGAATATGCCGAAACTTTTGAGGAAATAGCCGACCCGTTCGCAGGAAGCATAGAAGAATACAGACGTTGCAGGGACCAGCTATACCGCCTTTTGGAAATTGTTGCGGAGAAAATAAAAAATGAAAATAGATAGTCTTTGCGTCTGCAATTTGGATAAGGTTTTGGAGATAGAAAAGAAGTGTTTTTCTGACCCATGGACGAAAACTATGTTCCTTTCGGAAATATCAAGCAAATTTGCTTGGTTTTTTACCGCCTGCGAAGAAGATGAGATTGTAGGCTTTGCAGGTATCCGTTGTGTGCTTGACGAAGCGGAAATTATAAATATTGCAGTTTTACCCGAGTATCAAAGGCGTGGCATAGGACAAATGCTTTTGGACAAGCTGATTGCCTTTGCCAAGGAGAAAGGTGCATCTTTTGTAAGCCTTGAAGTGCGAAAATCAAACCAAGCGGCAAGGCGCCTTTACTTAAATAATGGCTTTAAAGAAATTGGAGTGCGAAAGGGCTATTATGAAAAAGGCAGAGAAGACGCCGTAATTATGAGGTTTGATGCGGAAAAGTTTTCCTAAGGAGGAATTATTTTGACAACAGGACATATACTTGCAATAGAGTCGTCTTGCGACGAAACAGCCGCGGCCGTTTTGGAATTTGGCGGTGGCTTTAATGTAAGGTCGAACATTATTGCATCACAAATAGAGCTTCACAAAATCTATGGCGGGGTTGTGCCTGAAATAGCATCTCGAAAGCATATTGAAAGCGTTACAAAGGTAGCGCAGCAGGCGCTGATTGAGGCGGGCGTGGGGTTTGACAAAATAGACGCCGTTGCCGTAACATATGCGCCCGGGCTTGTGGGCGCCTTGTTGGTAGGTGTAAGCTATGCAAAATCCTTGGCATTTTCCCTTAAAAAGCCTTTAATACCTGTTCACCATATTGAGGCGCATATTTGTGCCAACTTTATATCCTCGCCCGATTTAAAGCCTCCCTTTGTGTGCCTTGTGGCGTCGGGAGGGCACTGTACAGTTGCTTTGGTTGAAAGCTATACGGATTATCATGTTATGGCAACTACCAGGGATGACGCACCGGGGGAGGCTTTTGACAAGATAGCCCGTGTTTTGGGACTGGGGTATCCGGGAGGACCAGCCATACAGCAAGCGGCGGAAAATGGGCGCGCCAGCGCCTTTTCCTTTCCACAGGTCCAATTTAACGATTCTTTGGATTTTAGCTTTAGCGGCGTAAAAACTTCGGTTATAAACATGGTTCATAATTTTACCCAAAAAGATAATCCCGTCCCGGTAGAAGACATTGCGGCATCTTTTCAGCAGGCAGTGTGCGAGGTTTTGGCAGACAGGCTTGAAGCTTGCGCAAAAAAAGCCAATGTTAAAAATATAGCTTTGGCTGGGGGCGTGGCGTCTAATACGCTTTTGAGGAAGCTTTGCAAAGAAAGGGCAGAAAGACAAGGACTTGGGTTTTACTGCCCGCCGCCTGTTTTATGTACGGATAACGCTGTTATGATTGCCGCAAGGGCATATTTTGACTTTATCAAAGGAAAGTTTGGCGGCTTGGATTTGAATGCAATAGCAAATCTTGACATTGCAAAAATGTGACATATTTCTACAGAAAAATAATTTTATGTAAACAGAATTAATTATTTTTTAACTGTGGAAAGAGTGAACAAGTTATGGACTGACCTGTGGAAAACTCTTGTTTTTCCCTGTAATAAGCAGGTGAATCTGTGGAAAACTTTGTGGATAGTGTGGAATAACTTTTCAAAAAGATAGAAATGTTACAGAATTATGTCAAACCTCAACTAAAATTTGTAAAAACATATAAAAAAGTGGAGGAAGAACCGATGGGGCTAAGAAGTAGGCAGACTTTTCTGCAGGGTGCTTTAATTCTTGTGATTTCGAGCATTTTCGTTAAAATATTTGGTGCGGTATTTAAAATACCCCTTGTCAGGCTGATAGAGGAGGACGGTATCGGGTTTTTTAATACTGCATACACTTTGTACGCATTTTTTGTTTTGGCGGCAAGGGGGATTTCCGTTGCGGTATCGAAGATGGTTGCCGAAAGCAATACCTTGGGAAATGCAAGGGAATCCAACAGAATTTTAAAAATTTCACTGGTTATTTTGGGAAGCATAGGTGTGGTAGGAACAGGATTTTTATATTTTTATGCCGAGGGCTTTGCAGCCTTGCTTAAAAATCCCAATGCGTCCGCCAGCATAAAAGCAATAGCGCCGTCGGTTATGTTTGTAGCATTGGTTTCGGCTTTCAGAGGATATTTTCAAGGGCAGCAGAACATGTATCCCACAGCCTTTTCAGAGGTTATAGAATCCTTTGGAAAGCTGGTTTTCGGAATTGCCTTGGCTTGGCTTTTCATAGGCGAAAGTGTGGAGAAGGCTGCAACGGGTGCGGTTTTTGGCGTCACCACCAGCACTTTTTTAAGCCTTGTGTTTATTGTGTTGTTTTTTGCAATAACAAAGCGCGAGCGCAGCATTTCCATCGTAGGAAGGCTAAGAAGCAGGAGGGAGATAGCAAAGGAGCTTGTTGTAATTGCTTTTCCCATTACAATCGGCGTTGCCGTATCCAGCCTTACAAATGTGGTGGATATGATGACGATAACACGGCGCCTTCAGGATATTACCCAGGTTACACCGGAGTTTATGGAAAAGTATAAAAGCCTGATTAATGCCGAAAGCTTCAGCGGGGCAATAGACAGCGACCTTGCAAACAAGCTGTATGGCCTTTATTCCGGCTATGCGCTTCAAATGTTTAACCTGCCCCTTACAATGATAGTTGCCCTTGCTACGAGCGTTTTGCCCGCAATATCCGGGGCACTTGCAAAGCATGACATGAACATGGTTGACAAAACCGTCAAAAGCGTTATAAAAACCACTATTTTGTTTTCGTTGCCGGCATCGGTCGGTCTTGCGGTTTTGGCAGAGCCTGTTTTGCTGCTTATTTTAAACAGCTCTCTTGCGGCGAATCTGCTTAGCGTGGTTTGTGTGGCGATTGTGTTTGTGTCCTTGGTTCAGGTTACCAATGCCATTTTGCAGGCTTATGGAAAAATGACCGTGCCTGTTGTTAATATGGTAATTGGCGGAGCGGTCAAGGTTGTGTGCAATTATGCTTTGATAGCAAATCCGGCTTTAAACATAGACGGGGCGCCCATAGGGACAATAGCCTGTTATTTTGTTATAACGGTCTTGAACTTTATCCATATTAAAAGAGTGTGCGGTGTAAAGTTTGGCGTTTTGGACCTTGCTGTAAAGCCTATTTTGGCTTCGGCGGGAATGGGGGCTGTTGTTTATTATGCAATGGTATGGTTTGGTAACATAGGCCTTGGTCTTAAAGCAGGTGTTTTGCCTGCCATAGTGGTTGGCGTGGCGGTTTATGTTGTTTTAGCTTTTGCATTGGGGGCTGTAAGAGAAGTTGATATTTTGATGCTTCCGGGAGGCAGGGCAATAGCATATAAATTAAAAAGAATGAAACTACTTAGGAGTTGATGGTGTGCGTCTTGATAAATTTTTAAAGGTATCCAGGATTATAAAGCGAAGAACCGTTGCAAATGAAGCCTGCAACGCCGGCAGGGTGTCTGTAAACGGGAAGGTTGCAAAAGCTTCCACCGAGGTGCGTGAGGGGGATGTTATTGAAATTCGCTTTGGCGAAAAGGTTTTTAAGGCTGAGGTTTTAAAGACTATGGAGCATGTTTCAAAAAATGAAGCCGGTGAATTATATAAGGTGGTTTTGTAATAATTTAAAACACCTTTCATATATATTAATATAAAAATATTGAGGGGTGTTTTTTTATGGAAGAAAGAGCAAAAGCAAATATAATAATAGAGGACCGCTCAAAGCTCATTGCCACCGGAGTTATAGATGTGGACAGCTTTGACAATGAAAGTGCAATATTGCTGACTGAGCTTGGGGCGCTGTTTGTAAAGGGCTCAAATTTCAGGATAAACAAGCTTAATGTGGATGTTGGAGAGTTGGTTATCGAAGGGGAAATAGACAGTTGTGTTTATAGTGAAAGCTATGCCCATAAAAAACAGGGAAGCTTTCTTTCAAGAATGTTCAAGTAGGTGACTTTGCTTGGAAATTACTACTTCTAACCAACTATTTATTTTTGGCGTTTGCGTTTTATGCGGCGTGGCAGTGGGGCTTCTTTATGATTTTTTCAGAATTATAAGAAGGCTTTTTAAAACAAGGCAAACGGTGGCTGCCACTCAAGATTTGCTGTTTTGGATATTGGTGTGCGTGGTGTTTTTTGCAATTTCTTTAAACATAAACAGCGGAGAGATGAGGCTGTACCAATTTTTGGGCGCCGCAATTGGCGCAACAGCGTATTTTCTTACCATAAGCAAGTTTGTTGTTAGGGCTTGCGTGGTTTTAATACGGTTTGCGGCAAGGGTTATTATAAAAATCATAAGCCTTTTGCTTATGCCGGTAATTTGGTTTTATAAGCTGATAAAAAGGCCCTTGTTTTTTGTAATAAACATTGGCGTAAAAAGCGGTTTTCGCGCCCGCCGCAATGTTTTATTTTCTTTATCACATTTCAACAAATATATTAAAAGAATTTAACGAAAAACTATTTACATATTCCAAAAAATGTTGTATAATAGCTATTGAAGTGTATTTAGGGGGATGGAAATGGGCGGGAAGACTTTTAGCAAAGCCAAAAAGCCTAATTTACAGGGCAAAAAGCTAAGGCTTGTTGTCTTTTTCGTCATTTTTGGGTATTTTGTCTGGGTGTTTACAATGCAGCAGATAGAAATATTTAAAAGCAAAAAGAAACTTGCCGAAATAAACGCTGAGATTGCCTACCAGAAAGAAATTCAAGAAGACCTTCTTAAACAAAAAGAGCTTATAAACTCTCCTGAATATATGGAAAATTTGGCGAGGACCGAGCTGGGATACGCTCGCCCCGATGAAATCATTTTCTTTGATGCTACACTAAAAAATTAGTTTTTTTGGATGGGGATGGCAAGGCCATGTCCAATCGATATATAATATTAGACAAGCTTTAAGGAGGATTTAATTTAAGTATGAAATTGCAAGTAGGCAAAATTGTTGAGGGGAAGGTCACCGGTATTACGAATTTCGGGGCATTTGTTCAGCTTCCCAATGGCAAAACCGGCCTTGTCCACATCTCAGAGGTGGCTCTATCCTATGTAAAGGATATCAACGACCACCTTAAAATCAGCGACACTGTCAAAGCAAAGGTAATTTCCGTTGATGAAAAGGGCAAGATAAGCCTGTCGATTAAAAAGGCTATTGAGGAACAACAAAAATTAGAGGCAGGCAGACCTGCGGAAGTAGAGTTTGTTTCCAAAAGGTCAACTGCGGAGCTTTCTTTTGAAGAAAAGATGAGAATATTCATGCAGGACAGCGACGAGAGAATGTCCGATTTGCGCCGCAATATGGATTCCAAAAGAGGAGGAG
Source organism: Eubacteriales bacterium (assembly GCA_028697835.1). GTDB lineage: Bacteria > Bacillota > Clostridia > Monoglobales > Firm-18 > STE-11. The sequence continues at coordinate 31,545 of JAQVDK010000007.1, forward strand.
GATATAGGCGCTCTTCATCTGCCCATGTATAAATAATTCCCGATATAAAACGGTTTTATAGGTTGAAAACGGCAACTTATTTGTTGCCTTTTTTACGTTAAGGAAATAACTGTTAAATGATTGTCTCGTGAAATGTTGTTTGCATATACTTTGCGCACGATATGCCCATATCAGCTTGTGGGCGCTGCCTGTTTGCCAGCGGGTGCTACCCGCTTGCCTGTGGGTGCTACCCGCCAAATCTTTGCAGCTAAAAAACCTCCCCAAAACGCATTTTGGGGAGGTTTTTATACATATGCTATAAAGCTTTATTTTATTGTAATGCTGTTTCTAAATTCGGCAGGGGTCATTGAAAATTCCTTTTTAAAAAGTCTTATAAAATGTTCAACGTTTGGATACCCAACTTGTTCGGAAATGTTTTCAATAGCCATTCCGCTGCCTTTGAGCAGGTTTTTTGCTTTATCCATGCGGATTTGCTTTACAATGTCTCCAAAAGTTGAGCCGGTGCCCTCTTTTATATATTTTGACAAATAGGGCTTTGACAAAAAGAATTTTTCTGAAAGGGCTTCAAGCGAAACTGTTTTGTAATTTTCCTGTATATAGTTTAAGATATCGGTCATTCTTTGGTCTTCACGCTTTAAATGCTGAATTTCGTTAATCTGGTTTACGGCAACTGCCAGTGCGGCAATGGACGCATTTATAATGTCTGTTTCAATGCCTGCACCCCAGTACATTTTTTCGTTGCTTTTCACGCCCACATAAGCAATAGCTTTAGAGTGGGAGCCTATTGAAAGAGAGTGCTCTTCGTAAATCTCAAGCTCGTAATCCACGCCAAAATGCTCTTTAATTCCGTTGCTTACAGCATCCAGCCTTCCGTTTCCTTGGGCGGTAACTGTTTGCGTTTTGCCGCCATGGCAAATTGTAATGTCGGCTGTTATATAATCCTTTTCACGCCTGAAGTGGCTTTCGGGGATTTGGAATATATGGGAGCTTCGAAGATATTTTTCTTCGAAAATTCTGTAAATATCTTCGGGGGAAAGCTCTTTGTGCGCCTTGTCGGAAGCATCTTTAACAATATATCCGAAAGGCTCTCGCATTTGCTTTGGAAGGTCAATACCAAAGTTTCTTTGAAGTATATACGCCACACCGCCCTTGCCGGATTGGCTGTTTATACGGATAACGTCCGAATCGTATTGGCGACCTATGTCCATGGGGTCTATGGGTAGATAAGGCACTTCCCAATACGGGGTTTTCTTATCTTCTCTCCATTTCATGCCTTTTGCAATAGCATCCTGATGAGAGCCGGAAAATGCGGTAAACACCAAGTCTCCAGCATAAGGCTGTCGGGCGTCAACAGTCATTCCTGTCAGGTTTTCATAGCTTTCTCGAATCTTTGCCATGTTGCTAAAGTCAAGCCCCGGGTCAACTCCGTGGGAATACAAGTTCATGGCCATTGTTATTATGTCCAGGTTTCCTGTTCGCTCGCCGTTTCCAAATAAAGTTCCCTCAACCCTGTCTGCCCCTGCAAGCATGCCAAATTCCGCATCACTTATAGCGCAGCCCCTGTCGTTGTGTGGGTGCAGGCATAGGATTATAGAATCCCTGTATTTTAAATTCTTGTGCATGTATTCCACCTGGCTTGCAAAAACATGGGGCATTGCATTTTGTACGGTTGTAGGCAGGTTTATAATAGCCTTTTTATCAGGCGTGGGCTGCCATACGTCTAAAACCGCATTACAAACCTCAAGGGCATATTCCGGCTCTGTTCCGGAAAAGCTTTCAGGGCTGTATTGGAAGGAATAATTGCCTTCCTCCGACTCGGCAAGCTCTTTCAAAAGAAGGGCGCCGTCAATTGCAAGCTGCTTTATTTCTTCTTTTGATTTTCCGAAAACCTGCTCCCTTTGTGCTACGGACACAGAGTTGTAAAGATGAATTATGGCATGAGGAGCGCCCTTTACCGCTTCAAAGGTTTTGCGTATTATATGAGGCCTTGCCTGGGTTAAAACCTGAATGGAAACGTCCCTTGGAATCATGTCCTCTTCGATTAGCTTTCTTAAAAACTGAAATTCCGTTTCCGATGCGGCAGGAAAGCCCACTTCAATTTCCTTAAAGCCAATTTCCAGCAGCAATTTAAAAAACTCGACCTTTTCCTCAAGACCCATAGGCTCAATGAGTGCCTGGTTGCCGTCTCGAAGGTCCACGCTGCACCATATCGGCGCCTTATCTATATAGTCTTTTTTTACCCAGTCGTATGTAACAACCGGGGGCATGTAATACATTCTTTTATACTTTTTGTGATTCTCCATTTTGCTTACCACCTATTTTTATGATTTTATATATCATAGCATAGGTTGTTGGAAAATGTAAGTGTTAAAATTAATCATTTTTATTGATGTTTTTTAATCAGGTGCTTTTGTAGTAAATATAAAACCACCAGAATGACTGGTGGTTTTGGTTGTTAATTTGTATCTTGGCAAAGCGCCTTTGCAATTTCGGTGGCTTTATTAAAGTCGTCTTCGTCGGGGTTCCAGTTGCATTTTACCTCGGGCTCAATAACGTCAAAGCCTGCGCTTTCCAACCTTTCCCTAAGCAGCTTTGTTGACTCTCCGCTCCAGCCGTAGCAGCCGAAAACCGCCGCACGTTTTTCTTTGAACCTAAGCTCTTTCAAAAAATCAAGCCATCCTGCAACGGAAGATAAAATGCCTTGGTTTACGGTGGGCGAGCCCACTGCTATTGCCTTTGATTTAAAGACCTCTGTCATAATGTCGTTTTTATCGTGATTTGCAATATTGAAAATTTTAACCTTAGTATCAGGCGAAATTCGTGAAATTTCCCTGCCAATCTTGTGGGCAAGCTTTTTTGTCCCGTCCCACATGGTGTCATAAGCAATTGTTATTTGGTTTTCTTTATAGTTTTGAGACCACTCATAATATTTTTCAACTATTTGCATTGGGTTGTCGCTCCAGATGGCACCGTGGCTTGTGGCAATTATGTCTATGGGCAAATTTAAGCTTTGAATTTCTTCGATTTTCTTTTTAACAAGAGGGGAGAATGGGTTTAATATATTGGCGTAATACTTCATTGCCTCTGCCCATAGGTGGCAAAAATCCGCCTTGTCGTTAAAAAGCTCTTCCACTGCATAGTGTTGACCAAAAGCGTCGTTTGAAAAAAGGATGTTGTCTTCTGTCATGTAGGTTGCCATGCTATCGGGCCAATGCAGCATCTTCATTTCAACGAATATTAGCTTTTTTCCGTTTCCTATATCAATGGAGTCACCGGTTTTTACAACTTTAAAATTCCACTCCGGATGGTGGTACTGACCTACCAAGGATTTTACGCAGCTTGCTGTGCAGTAGATGGGGGTGTCGGGTATTTTTTCCATAAGCTCAGGAAGACCGCCGCTATGGTCAACCTCCCCGTGGTTCATAACAATAAAATCGATGGAATTAAGGTCGATTTCACTTTGCAAATTATCTACAAATTCAGTGGAATGAGGCAGCCAAACAGTGTCAATAAGCACTGTTTTTTCCTCTTGAATCAGGTATGCATTTTGGCTGGAGCCATGGTTGATGGAATAATCCGCACCATGGAACGACTCCAATTCCCAATCCATTTTTCCTATCCAATATACATTGTTTTTAATGTGTTTTTTCATGCTTTTCCTCCGTAATATAGTATTATTCTGACAATAGTCGTTTTTCGCCTGTAATTTCTTGAATAGGCTTTATGTTTTGAGTAACTTCCACCACTCCCATATATTCGCCTTTTTCGTTTCGTACGGCAAAATACCTGATTAGAATATATTTTTCGCCCATTTTAATCCAAAAATCCTCATGGTCCTTTTTGCCGCTTTTAAAGTCTGCAACTATTTTTTCAACCACATTAACGCTTGCAGGCGGGTGGCAATTTGAAACATTGCGACCTATAACCGCCTTTGTGCGTGGGAAAATGCGCTCTGTACTTTCGGAAAAGTACTTTACAACGTCGCTTTTATCTACGAATGTAATGTCAAAGGGCAGTGTGTTTAGCATGTGAATAAGCTCGTCTGTTTTAAAAATGCCAGTGGGCAGATTGATAACTCCGGGTAAGGACTCTTCTTTTTTTATGGTTTCCCGAGCCTGCTGTGTAGGGTTCCACACAGGCACATCTTCTATTATAAAGCCAATCTCGCCGCTTTCATCGGCGATTTTTTTCCATTCGTCCTGAGTCAAGGTGTCAAGCAGCATGGGAATAAGGATATTTTCTTCTTTATAAATCATTTCTATAACCTTTTCCACAGCATCTTCGATTTTTTGCTTTAATGTGTCGGCACAAACGTCTGTGCCGGAAAGAAGTTTAATGGCTTCTTTTATCTGCTCTCTGATTTCATCGTCAACACCCCACATAACCTTCGGCGGAGCGGTGATTCCGTATTTCTCCATATACGGGAACAAAAGGTTTTCTTTTCTCAGATAGTGAATATCAATCAAAGACAAGCCTTCAAGTCCCTTTTTCAAAGAGTCAACGGCGCTTTTGTCGGGTATCAAAGGAATATGGGGCATAATTTGTGTTTGAATCAGCTCTTCGATAAAACGGTTTTCAAGCATCAGCACATTTGCAGGGTGACCGGGAATTTCGGTCTGGTCAGCCGCCTGATGTATTTGCTCGATGGAGCCTTTAAAAACAGCGGCATGAACATCACAAAGGCTCTGCACCTCTTCGACGGGAAGACCCTCGGCTATTAAAGCCTGCTCCGCTTCGGAAATTTCCATTGCGGAAACTCCGTCAAAAGCTTCTTCAAATTTCTTTTTTACATCATCAACGCTTTTTCCTTGGTGAAGCTCGGAAATGATTTCTTTGATAACCTTTTTGCGATACTCCCGATTGTTAATTTGCTCGCTCAATTTGTAAGCACCTCCGTTATATTATTATATTGTATCCACGCTCGGCAAACTGCCCCTTGACATATTCCAAGTCGATTTTTTTCATGGCGGCGCCTTTTGGAATTGTCATAAACCTGCCTGCCGTTTTAATCATGCCGGGCCTTAGAATATCTGTAAATCCAATTTCGGCAAGAATATTTGCAATATCAGGGTCCTCGTTACACAGCTCAAAAACAGTTTTATTGAAATCTATAACTTTATCCGCCATATAAAGCGCCACCTTTTCATACTAATATACTATATTTTATTTTAACATTAATCGACAAAAATTTATGTGACCTAAATCACGCTTTGTACGGTTTTTTGCTTTTATAGTAAATTGTTCCCATGACGGGAGGTTTTTATATGTTTTTTGCGCAGAAAAAATTATAATTCAAAAAGACCTTCAGGTTTTAAAAACCGAAGACTTTTTTATAGGACCTGCGAAACCTCTCCCATATCGAATATTTCCTCGTAGGTTACGCCAAAAAATTTAGTCATTATATTAATCTCTCGCATGTCAAACTGCCCCAAGCCGTTTTCCTTTCTGTTATAGGTGGCGGTGGAAATGCCTAAAATGTTTGCTATGTCGCTTTGGGTAACCGCCCTTTCTGCACGAAGACCTTTTAGCTTTAATATTGGTTTTAAGCTTCTTTTTTTGTAGATTTTAAGTTTCATTTCAACACCTCTTTTTCTCGTTTTGGGTAATTTTAACAATATTATAAACCCGAAACGAGAAAATGTCAAGAGGTTTTTTAATGCTTTTTTTCAAAATGAGTATTTTATTGTTGACTTTTTGCGGTTGATGTATTAAAATATTACTCATAAAGGGAGGCGAGCATATGATAGCCCAAAGGTTAAAGCAGCTTAGGCTTGAGCGAGGAATGAACAAAAAAGAAACAGCAAATCTTTTTAACATGCCTTATACCACATACAACAACTATGAAACCGGAGTCAGAGAGCCAAGCTTTGAAACACTTATAAGCTTTGCGAAGGAGTATAAGGTTAGTGTGGACTATATTTTAGGTACGGTGGGGGAAGAAGGAAGGGGGGGCGTTTATCCATACGATAACGTGCTTGCGATAAAAACCCGAAAAATTCGCATGGTGGGGGAAATTGCCTGCGGCAAGCCTATATTTGCCAATGAGGATTTTGACAGTTACGTAGAATGCGGCGCAGATGTCCGGGCGGACTTTTGCGTAAGGGCTGTTGGGGACAGCATGATAAACGCAAGGATTCATGATGGGGATATAGTTTTCATTCGGGAACAGCCGGACGTGGAAAACGGGGAAATAGCCGCAGTTGTAATCGAAGATACGGTTACGTTAAAAAGGGTGTATAAAAAAACCAACAGCATCCTGTTAGTGCCGGAAAATCCTGTATACGAGCCGCAAATTTATACCAACGAAGAATTGGACCAAATAAGAATTTTAGGAAAGGCAGTAGCCTTTCAAAGTGATATTAAATAAACCGTGCAGCTTTTGCACGGTTTATTTATGGCAATTTAGCGGTTTTTAATGGCGGCGTCCTTTATTGTTTCGGCAATGTTCAAACAAGCACAAAACGCTGCCTTCATTGCATCAAATATGCTTTTCCATTTGATAATTTCCAAGGGAGCATGGTTCATGCTTAAAAATTCTTTCATGAAATTTTGATAAAACAGATATTTTTCTTTTTCAAAACGCTCTATTTCAGACATAATATAATCAAATCTCTTTGACCTTTTAAAGTGCTCAAACTCCGTTGCGGCTTTGACCAAATATGTGCATGCCCTTAAAATAATATCTGCAAATGTTTTTGCCTGCACTACAGTGCAATTTACGGAGAATATATCAAACACAGCGGCAATTTCATAAATTGCGGTTGTGGCATTTTCAATGCTTTTTGAAATAAGGATAATATCTTCTCTTTCAATGGGCGGCAAAAAAGAGCGGGCAAGGTGCTCATATATTTTATTTTTAAAATCGCTACCTTCAACCTTTGCTTTGTATATTGCCGTTATGCCATCTGAAGGGCTTGAGTCGGGTGACAGCATAAGGCAAAGGCTTTGGGCAGCTTTTTGGCAGATTTGCAACTGTTTTATAAACAGCTTAAAATAATTCACATCTTTTACAGCCAAGCAATTACCACCTTTTGTCAGAGAAATTTTATAAAAATTTTCGCCAAAACATAAGCCAAAAGAGCGCACCCGGGAAAGGTTAAAATCCAGGCAAAAGCCATATCGCTTACAACTTTCCAGTTAACACAAGACAGCCGCCTCGAGGCGCCTACACCCATAATGGCTGTTGTTTTGGTGTGGGTTGTGCTTACGGGAAGCCCCAACAAAGATGATAAAATCAAACACAAAGACGCCGCGCTGTCCGCTGCAAAGCCTTGATAGGGCGAAAGCTTAACCATGTCCATGCCAACTGACTTTATAATCCTATACCCTCCAACAGAGGTGCCAAGCCCCATGACAAACGAACAAACTATAATCAGCCATACAGGGATTTCAAATGTTCCGTCAGGGTGGATGGATACCATTTTACTGTTGTAAATATATATACCCAGCAAAAAGGTGCCCATAAATTTTTGTCCGTCCTGTGCCCCATGTGCAAAAGCCATGGCAGCCGCGGCAACCCTCTGAGCCCAGTTAAAGAATATGTTGGCGGCTAACCTGTCTTTGTTTTTGAAAAAAACCTCAATTAATTTCGATAGCACATATCCCATGCCAAAGCCCAAGATGGAGGAAACTCCAAGACCGACTATAACCTTTGTCCACTCTTTTTGATTTATGCTGCCAAGCCCCTTTAGGGCTATAGCCCCGCCGGTTATGCCTGCAATAAGGGAATGGCTTTCACTGGTGGGAATGCCAAAGTACCATGCGCCGGTTGCCCACAAGACTATTGCAAGCATGGAGGAAGCTAAAACCGCCAGTGCCAGGCCGCTTTCTTCTCCTTTTAGATTTACGATGTTGCCAAGAGTTTCGGCAACCCTTGCGTTAAATAATGTCATAACAAAAGCGCCTAAAAAATTAAAGACAACTGCCATTTTGACCGCACCGGCGGGTGTAATTGCCCGGGTTGAAACTGCTGTTGCGATAGCGTTTGGAGCGTCCGTCCAGCCATTTACAAACACAACACCGAGCATTAACACTGATAAAATAATTAATGATATTGACAAATAGCTCCCCCCTTTAATATATATATTAAAGGGGAAAGCCTTTTAGTTGCCCAATTTAAAATTCAACAGTTTGAATAAAAATACAGATTAATTTTTGTTCAATTTTTATGTTTGAAGAATTTGACATACCTGGAATAAAGGTATATTATATTTAATATGTATAATAAGATGGGCAGCTTTGGTTTTTTCTTGCTTTGGGCGCATTGCCAAAACTAAATATTATTTTGAAAAGAGGAGTGGAAAATGTCTATAGGAGAAAACACAGTTTATCTAATTGCACTGGCAGTATCAATACTTGCTTTTGCGGTATCATTTTACTTTTACCGCTGGGTCGGCAATCAAAGCTCCAGCAATAAGCGTATTGCTTATGTGGGCGATTTAATTAGAAACGGCGCCAACACATTTTTGCGCCGAGAGTATAGTATTCTTGCGCGCTTTGCAGGAATCATTGCAATTTTAATTCTAATTTTTCTTCCCGAGCCTATATGGGCCGGAAAGCCTGTTAACAATGTAATTATGGCTATTTCCTATATATTGGGAAATGTTTTTTCGGCTCTTGCAGGCAAGATAGGAATAGAGGTTGCCACAATTGCAAACAAAAAGACCGCCGAAGCAGCAAAAAAAGGTATTAAGCCTGCTTTCCTGGTTGGTTTCAGGGGCGGTGCGGTCATGGGTATGGCTGTTGTGGGCGCAAGCCTTTTTGGCGTAACCCTTATATATGTTCTTACAAAGGCATATAACCCGGCAAGTGCTATTTTAGGCTTTAGCTTTGGTGCAAGCTCGCTGGCTTTGTTTGCAAAGGCGGGAGGTGGCATATTTACCAAAACAGCCGATATAAGCGCTGACCTTTGCGGAAAGGTTGAATTGGGAATACCGGAGGATGACCCTCGAAATCCTGCCGTTATAGCCGACAATGTGGGCGATAATGTTGGTGACGTGGCAGGCATGGGTGCCGACCTTTTTGACTCTAACGTTGCGTCAATGGCAGCGGCATTGGTTATGGCAGTCACTTTGGACAAAACCGCTGGGGGCAGCAGCAACATTGTTATGATATTCTGCTATGCGGCATTAGGGTTGCTATCCTCAATAATTGGCGTATTGCTTGCTAAAATGGGCGAAAATGGCGACCCAACTCGTGCGCTAAACTCAAGTACTTATACCACCACAATAATATTTGCGATTTTAACAGCGGGAACTACTTGGGCGTTTAATTTCAAATGGGAAATTTGGGGAGCAACCATGATTGGTCTTGTTGTGGGAGTTATTATTGGACTTGCAAGCGACTATTTCACAAACGATAATAAAAACCCCGTTAGAAATGTTGCAAAAGCTTCAAAATCAGGACCTGCTTTTACAATTATTTCAGGCGTTTCGTATGGATTTTTAAGCGTTCTGCCATCAATGGTGGGTATAGCTGTTTCCGCCCTTTTGGCATATAATATTTGTGCGGGATTGGGCGAAGGATATGCAATGTTTGGCATTTCCATGGCGGCCATGGGTATGCTGTCCATAGTGGGAATGATAATATCAAACGATGCATACGGTCCTATTGTTGACAATGCCAGGGGAATGGCGGAAATGGGCGATTTGGGAGACGATGTTCTTGCCATTACTGATGAGCTCGACAGCGCCGGAAACACCGTCAAGGCTGTAACCAAAGGTTTTGCCATAGGTGCGGCGGGTCTTACAATTATCGCACTTTTAGGCGCATTTATGTCGGAAGTGAATGTTGTAGCAAAGCAAAAGGGCCTGGAGCTTTTAGTAGGCTTTGATATTATAAATCCTGTTGTTTTCTTTGGTTTGATAGTTGGAGCAGCAATTCCTGCGGTTTTCTCTGCTATGCTGATGCTTGGCGTAGATAAAAACGCCCAAAGAATGGTAGCTGAAATCCATAGGCAATTTAAAGAAATTGCAGGTCTTAGGGAAGGCAAAGAGGGAGTTTCCCCCGACTATGACAAATGTATTGATATTGCCACAACAGGCGCGTTAAAAGAGCTTATTCCGGCGGGCTTGATGGCTATAGTTACCACGGTAGCAGTAGGATTTATAGGCGGAGTTCAGGCAATCGGCGGCTTTTTGACAGGAAACATAGTAAGCGGGCTTTTACTGGCTTTGTTTATGTCAAATTGCGGGGGCTTGTGGGACAATGCCAAAAAGTATGTTGAGGCAGGTAACGAAGGCGGCAAAGGCTCGGATACACACAAGGCTGCTGTTGTAGGGGATACCGTGGGCGACCCGTTCAAGGATACGGCAGGCCCTTCTATAAACACTCAAGTGACGGTTGTCTCCTTGGTTTCGTCAATTATGGCTGCGCTGTTTTTAACATATAATCTTTTTGGATAAGATAATGTAAGAAAAAGCCTCTAAACTCTTGAAAACAGTGTTTAGGGGCTTTTTTAACATAAGCTTACGATTTGCAAGAGAAAATCTGTCTTAGTTTGGTCAGTTTGACGAAAAATATAAAAAAATTTACGAAAAATATTGACAAACACAGAGTTATATGCTAAAATCCTTATTGTTGTCTATAAGATAGGGGCATAGCTCAGTTGGTAGAGCAACGGTCTCCAAAACCGTGTGCCGAGGGTTCGAATCCTTCTGCCCCTGCCATATGAAAAGCCAGTAATCATAAGGGTTGCTGGCTTTTTGCTTTTTTATTTCAGGTTGTAAAAAATCCTGTTTTGGTGTTTATTTGGTGTTTATCGTACAAAAAAACGCTTTTTATGCGGTCAATTTGCTTGTTTATTTTCCTGTGTCGGCTTCAATATATTTTGCAATATTTTGGCCGCTCGTTCATCGGCTGATTTAATTGCGTGAGTATAAATATTTCCGGTGGTAGACAAATTGGAATGTCCGAGCCTTTTTGATACCGTCCTTTGTGTCGTTTGCAATTATAAGCGCAGCATTGGTGTGCCTTAAAGAGTGAATGGAAACCGAAGGAAGATTATCTTTCTTATAAATTTGTTAAACCAACCAGTTTTAATCCAGCGGTCGCCTTGTCATAAAAAACCTCCAAATCAGCGTCTTTATTTAACACCGATTTGGAGGTTTAAACAATTTTTGAAAAATCTCTTTACATTCTTTTAATTCTTATCAATTGCTGTTGTGTACGCTCATAATGTCATTATAAGCCCAATGTTCTGAAGATAAATCTGTAAACTTTTGTGCATATGAAATTGCTACAACTTTTATTATCCTGTTTACAATTACAACAAATTCTGCTCTGGTCATTTGTTGGTCCGGCTTGAACGTGCCGTCGTCATAACCTTTTAAATAACCTAACTTTGCAAATGCTGCAATGTAATTTTCTGCCCAATGTCCATTTACATCATTAAATTCGCTCTTCTCATCTTTAAGTTCAAGGTTTAGAATACTTGCAGCAATTTTTACGAACTGTGCTCTTGTTAAGCCTTGTTCACCTTTGAAGCTTCCATCTTCAAAACCGTCAATAATATTTGCACTTTGGAAATATGCAACTGCTTCATTTATATCATCTTTTACATCTGGTAGATTTGATGCTATTTCTCCTTTTTTACCAAATTCGGTCAAGTTATATAGTGCCTCGACTATATCATATCTTGTTGCTATTTCATCAGGTGCAAACATATTTTCGCTTTTAGGTCTTATATATCTTGTTGTGTTCGCGTTATCTTTAAGTCTTACTGTGTTGGGCTCTGCTTTAATATTGATTGTTTTAACTATGCTGCTTGTTTTACCTATCTCAATAGTTTTTAATGTAATATCTTTAGTGATGATAATAGGTCTTTCATATTTTGTACTGCTTGCAGTTGGTGTTGTTCCGTCTGTAGTATAATAAATACTGCTGTTATCAAGTGATGGTTTTAGGGTTAATAAGGATTGCTTTAACATCGTCTGCTCAGTTGCGGTTGAAGATGCGCCGCCGCCTGAATTTGTAGCGGCTGGGCGTGTAGGTCCAATATAAGTAATCGAATAAACAGAGAACTTTTTAACATGCAATGTTATATATTCGCTTCCTATTTCTACATATTCCCCATCTTCGTTTTTACTTTCCGCATTATCCGGCAATGGTTCAACCTGCGCTCCGTGCATACGATAGATTTCAATTCTTCTGTTTTTTGCTTGAGTCGGAATCGGAATAATAATAGTAACCAGTTCGTTTGTAGTATAGATGTCTTTTATTGTGTTATTCTTATTAAAGGATAAATTCAGCGAAATAGGTATTATCCTTCTGGAAGCAGCA
>JAQVDK010000061.1 GCA_028697835.1 Eubacteriales bacterium
CTTTTGTTAAGGGCGTTTTTTAATGTATTCGTATATTTCAATTGGCTTTTTTACAATAATATCGGCACCGTTTTCGCGAAGCTCGTCTTCCCCTCTAAAGCCCCAAAGCACGCCTACGGTTGTTATGTTTGCATTTTTGCCGGTTTGCATATCAACTTTGGTGTCGCCAATGTAAAGGCATTGTCTTGCAGCAACTCCAAGCTCCTTTAATATTTCGCAAAGGGCGTAAGGGTCGGGCTTTAAGGGTATTCCATCCCGTCCGCCATAGCAGGCGTCAAAATAATCTTCACAAAACAGGGCACCTACCACCCTTGTCGTAGTTTCATGGGGTTTGTTTGACAGCACCGCAATTTTAATGCCTTCAGACTTTAAAAGCTCCAAAAGCTCATAAATACCATCATAAACCTTGGTTAGGTATAAAAAGTCGTTATTGTAGGTGGAATTGTAATACTCAAATACCTTTTCAAACAAAGCTTCGTTATTGCAGTTGTTTTCTTCCATCATGCGGCGAACCAGGTTTTTCGCACCATCTCCGACCAAAATTTTATAACGCTCGGTGGGTATCGGCGCAAGGCCGAATTTTTCCAATGCATTATTGGCAAAATAAGCAATAGAGTTTAATGTGTCGGACAGTGTTCCGTCCAAATCAAAAATACAAGCTTTATACACGCCTAATTCTCTCCTTAAAATTGAAATAACATGGATATACCATATAGTATTGCCAAATGAATAGGGTAAAACAAATAAAAAGCACAAGAAGGAATCCGCCATTTTAATGAAAGGGGCTTTAATACGGGAAATATCGCCATCAAGCTGAAAAGCTGGATAGGTCCCATATCCCCTGCCACAACAAACAAAATGTTTACAGCCGCCATTCCAAGGGCTAAATAAAGAGGGGAGGCCCGAAGCGTATCAAGCATTAAAATCAGCACAATTCCATACAGCCCATAGTCCGTGGTAACTTTAAATATGGATAAAAGCGGCAAAAGGAGCAATATCGAGCATAACAAAAAGTATTTTTTCCTTCTTAATGCATAAACTGCTGCAAGCCCCAAAGCCAAAGTGAAAAATACGTTCAAATAACCGGGCTGCCTGTCAAAATCCAGCAGTTTTCCCATTATAATGTAAAGGACCTGCATTGCGGCGCCAAATAAAACAAGCCTGAAAAAATAGTTTTTAAAGCTCCTTGTGTGGGAAAAGCCAACTCCTATTTGATAGGCAAGCAGGGGAAAAGACAGCCTCCCGATTATACGAAAAAGCGTAATTTCAGGAAACAAAATCAGCCCTGCATGGTCAATTAGCATGCTGACCATGGCCAAAAGCTTGATAAAATTGCTTTGACCAAGCGTCATAAGCACTTCCCCTTTAAAGTGGTTTTTGTAATATTATACATAAAATCACCAAAAAACACAAGCAAATGTTATTAAAATAAAAGCCAAAACTTGATACCCTAAAGCTTAAACAATGATGCATACTGTTTTCCTTAAAGCTTTTGATACGGCAGTTTAGTCTTGGTTATTACAAAATATTACATATATGTTATAATTCTACAATGGAATAAAATCTAATTTCTGAAAAACACTTGCTTTTTTGTTTAAAATAGGTTATAATATTCATAGTATTTGGGATTAGGCTATTATTTTATTACGAAGAGTGGGTGGATACCCCACTCTTTCGTGTGTTATATGGAGGTTTTTTAATGATATATTCTAAAATCGAACAAAAAACCCATTCTCTTGCATACCCGATTATAAACTCCGAGGGGTATGACATTTATGATGTTATATATATAAAAGAAGGTCCTCATTGGTTTTTAAGAATTTTTATCGACAGCGAAAATGGCGTCAATTTGAACGATTGTGAAACCATAAGCCGATTGGTCGAGCAGCGCCTTGATGAGGAAAACTTTATAAAGGATACGTATTTTCTGGAAATATCATCTCCCGGGCTTGAACGAAATTTACGCCAGGAAAAGCATTTTGAAGCCGCTGTGGGAAGTAAGATTTTTGTTTTGCTAAAAGACGGGACAAGGCACGAAGGCGTCCTGTCGCAAAACACGCAAGAGAAGATTGTTTTAGACCATGGCTTTGAAATCCATAAAAAAGACATTCAAAGGGCAAACATTGTTTTTGAGTTTGATTTTTAAGGGGTCAACAAAAAGAAAGGAATGAAAAATATAAAATGAGTGAAGATTTCTTGCTGTTGCTTGATGAGTTTGAAAAGGAAAAGGGGATTAGCAGGGATGTATTGATTGAGGCTTTGGAGGTTGCGTTGGTCTCTGCGTATAAGAGGAATTATGGAACAAACCAAAATGTTAAAGTGAAAATAGACAAAAACACCGGCAATATGGGTATTTTTATCCAAAAAACCGTTGTAGAGGAAGTTGTCGATTCTGCAATGCAAATTTCACTGGAGGATGCGAAAAAAATTAACCCTATATATAAAGAGGGCGATGCTGTTGAAATACAAACGGCTCCCCAGACCTTTGGACGGATTGCGGCGCAAACTGCAAGGCAGGTTGTCACCCAACGCATTCGTGAGGCAGAAAGGAACATGATTTACAACGAATATGTAAATAAAGCCAACGATATTATAACAGGAGTAGTCCAAAGGGTGGAAAGGCGCAATGTTTTAATAAACATTGGGCGAACAGAGGCGCTTCTTCTCCCGCAGGAGCAGGTTCCGATGGAGAAATACTACAGCGGGCAAAGGCTAAAAGTTTTTGTGGTTGAGGTTCAAAACTCATCAAAGGGCGCCATAATTAGTATTTCAAGAACTCATCCCGGTCTTGTAAGAAGGCTTTTTGAGCTTGAAGTTCCCGAAATTCAAAACGGAACTGTAGAAATAAAAAGCATATCCCGCGAGGCCGGCTCCAGAACAAAAATAGCCGTTTGGTCAAATGACCCAAATGTTGACCCAATAGGCGCATGTGTGGGACCTAAAGGAATGAGGGTTCAAAAAATTGTTGATGAACTCGGCGGCGAGAAAATTGATATAATAAAGTATAGCGATAATATTGTTGAATATGTTTCTGCGGCGCTTGCCCCTGCAAAGGTTATAAGCGCAACTGCAAACGAAGAAGAAAAAATTTGCACAGTTTTTGTGGCAGGACACCAACTTTCACTGGCAATAGGCAAAGAGGGGCAAAACGCAAGGCTTGCCGCAAGGTTGACCGGTTGGAAGATTGATATAATAAAAAACGAAGGTGATGAGCCGGAAAGTCATGAAACATAGAATTTATGATTCAAAAGGGAAAAAAGTTCCCGTCAGAATGTGTGCTTCCTGCATGGGCCGTTTTGAAAAAAAGGACCTTGTCAGAATAGTAAAGCTTGCTGATGGGAATATTGTAGTGTGCAATGACGAGCCCTCTTCCAAGCGGACTTTCGGCAGGGGTGCATACATTTGCAAAAACAAAGATTGTATTTTAAAGGCGCAAAAAACCCATGCTTTGGAGCGCAGCTTTAAAGGCAAAGTACCAAAAGAGATATATGAGGTGTTGTTAGAGCTTGATGAATGATAATAAAAACAAGTTTCACAATTTTATAGGTCTTGCTCGCCGTGCTGGAAAAGTGGTTTTAGGAAGTGAGGCCATCGAAGATGCGATAAGGTCGAAAAAAGCCCTTTTGGTGATTGTTGCAGCGGACGCTGCCAAGGGTACGGCAAAGCGCCTTATGGACAAATGCAAAAGCTACAACGTGCCGTGTATGGTTTTTGGCACAAAGCAATCACTTGGCAAAATAACGGGTGTTGGCGAGGCGGCTGGTGTTGCAGTTACCCACAGCAGCTTTGCAAACGAGCTTATACGCATGAGTGAGGAATTTTACGGGGGTGGAATCAATCATGAAGGTTAAAGTACACGAAGTGGCAAAATCGCTTAACCTAAAAAGCACTGAAATTATAAATATATTGAAAGGATTCGGAGGCAGGTCAAGAACCTACAACTCATCTCTTGTTGAGAATGAATTGGATATTGTTTTTGATTACCTTACACAAAAGCATCAGGTTGAAGAATTTGACTTTATTATGGAAAAGCTTAAAAAAGATGCAACGGAATCCGAAGCCGATGTGCAGGAAGTTATAGAGGATATCAATATAGAGGAGCTTAATACTCCTATTGTTAAAAAAGCAATATATGTGGACACCCGTATGTCAAGCGTTGACCTTGAAAAGTATGATACGGAAAAACTGGAAGAGCTTGTTCCCGACAATATCGATGATATAAAGGCAGGCAAGCAAAAGATAAAAAAGGCAACTGCCAAGGTAAAGCGCGAAAGTTCCTCAGAGCAGGATAAAAAGCCAAGGAAAAAGAAGCAAGTGTCAACTACAATTCAAGTTCCCGACGAAATTTCCGTTGGCGAATTTGCCGAAAAGCTTGAGCAGCCTGCGGCAGAGGTTGTCAAGCGTCTTATGATGCTTGGCGTTATGGCGTCTGTGTCGCAAACTATTGATTTTGACACAGCGGCTGTTGTGGCGCAGGATTTTAATATAAACATTGAAAAGGAAGTAATTATTACCGAAGAAGAGCTTATTTTCAACGATGTTGAGGATTTGCCGGAACAGCTTGAGCCGCGCTCGCCCGTTGTTGTCGTTATGGGGCATGTTGACCATGGTAAAACAAAGCTTATAGACAGCATCAGGAAAACAAATGTTATTGACACCGAGGCAGGAGGAATAACCCAGCACATAGGCGCATATATGGTTAAAGTAAACAACAGGGACATAACGTTCCTTGACACTCCCGGTCACGAGGCTTTTACAGCCATGCGCTCAAGAGGTGCCCAGGTTACAGACATTGCAATTTTGGTCGTTGCGGCGGATGACGGTGTAAAGCAGCAAACCATTGAGGCAATAAACCACGCAAAGGCAGCGGGGCTTAACATAATCGTTGCCATAAATAAAATAGACAAAGAAACTGCAAATCCGGAGATTGTCAAGCAACAGCTTACCGAGCACAGCTTGATTCCCGAGGAATGGGGCGGTGATACCATTTGTGTACCCATTTCCGCCCTTAAAGGTGAAAATATTGATACCCTGCTTGAAATGGTGCTTTTGGTTGCGGATATGAAAGAGCTAAAAGCCAACCCAAATCGTGCCGCTAAGGGTGCTGTTATCGAATCTCGCCTTGAAAAAAGCAGAGGACCTATTGCTACATTGCTTGTGCAAAACGGAACTCTTAATGTGGGCGATGTTATAGTTGCGGGAACGGCTTCGGGCAGAGTCCGCGCTATGATTGACGATAAAGGAAAGCGTGTTAAGTCTGCGGGACCCAGCATTCCGGTAGAGGTTTTGGGACTTAGTGAGGTGCCCGAGGCAGGCGAGCTTTTCTATAAAGTTGATGACGAGAAAAAAGCCCGCTATATTGTAGAGAAGCGCAAAGAAAAAATAAAAGAATCGCAAAACGAGGCACGTCAGATAGTCAGTCTTGAGTCCTTGTTCGACCAAATAAAGCAAGGACAGGTTAAAACACTTAACATGATTATAAAGGCAGATGTTCAGGGCTCTGTCGAGGCCCTTCACCAATCCCTTGAAAAGCTTTCCAATGATGAAGTTAGAATTAACATTATACATGAGGGTGTGGGCGGAATAACCGAATCGGATATTATGCTTGCATCTGCGTCTAATGCCATCATCATCGGCTTTAACATTAGAACAAACGCAGCAATAAACGAATCGGCACAACGTCAAAACGTTGAAATCAGGCTTTACAGGGTTATTTATCAGGCAATAGAAGAAGTGGAAGCCGCCATGAAGGGTATGCTTGAGCCTACCTATCGTGAAAACGTGTTGGGACATGCCCAGGTTCGACAGATATTCAAGGTTTCCGGTGTTGGAACCATTGCCGGATGTTATGTTACTGACGGAAAAATTATGCGAAACAGCGAAATACGTATCGTGCGTGACAGCATTGTTGTTCATGAAGGCAAGTTAGACTCTTTAAGGCGATTTAAAGATGACGTTAAGGAAGTTGCATCAGGCTACGAATGTGGTATAGGCATTGAAAAGTTCAATGACCTAAAAGAAGGCGACGTTATCGAAAGCTTTGTTATGGAAGAGGTGCCAAGGTAAACCCTTTCCCATTCTTTGCAAAAAATAGTATAAGGAAGTGCGCAGTATGAGTGTAAACAGGATAAACCGCATAAACGAGGAAGTTAAAAAGGAAGTTAGCGCTATTATCCGCGAACTTAAAGACCCGCGCATAAGCGAGATGACCAGCGTTGTGGCGGTTGACGTGACGAAGGATATGCGCTGGTGCAAGGTTTTTATAAGCGTTTTAGGTGACAAGAATCAGCAGGAGGACACCATAAAGGGCTTGAAAAGCGCTGCAGGCTTTGTACGCAGGGAAATTGGCTCAAGATTAGCGCTAAGATATACTCCGGAGCTTGTTTTTACTTTGGACCACTCAATTGAGCATGGAGCCCACATCAACAGAATTTTGCAGGATATACAGGATATAAGCGAGGAATAATCATGTTCACAGAAATAAAGGCGGCTATTGAGAAAGCCGACAACATTATAATATTACCGCATAAAAGCGCAGATGCTGACTGTTTAGGCTCAGCCTTTGCGCTAAAGCTTATTTTAAAGAAACTTGGCAAAAAGGCTTTGGTTATGTTGGAGGAAAAAGAGCCTTTTCCTCATACCTGCGGTATTCTAAACGGCGTTGAAGAACAAGTAAGTCTAAATGCCGACTTGGTTATTGCTGTGGATTGCGGCGATTTGGAAAGACTGGGGGAGCGGATTGGGGTTTTTAAGTCATGCCCCGAAACGGTGAATATTGACCATCATCCTACCAACACAATGTTTGCAAAGTATAATTTTGTAGATACAAATGCTGCGGCAACAGGAGAAATCATTTTTCATTTGGCGGAGTTTATGAATGTTGCTTTGGATAGGGATATTGCTGAAAACTTATATGCTGCAATTGTAAGTGACACAGGCAGATTTTCATATAGCAATACCACCGAAAATACACATATAATAGCGGCAAAACTGCATGGCTATAAAATCAATCATACTGAAATTAACGAATTTTTATTCGAGCGAAACTCTCTTAATAAGCTAATGCTTGTAAAAGCTGCCCTAAACTCGCTGCAGGTCTATAAAGAAGGAAAGATAGCAGCCGTAGAGGTTACAAGGGAACAGCTTTTAAAGCTTGGGGCAACGGAAGAAGATGCAAGCGGGCTTATTTCTTATCCAAGAAGCCTTGAAACTGCCCTGATTTCCGTTTGTTTTAGGGAATCAACAGTTTCGGACACAGTGAAAGTAAGCCTTCGTTCAAATATATACGATGTTGCACAAATTGCCAAGCAGTTCGGCGGCGGAGGACATATCCGTGCCAGCGGCTGCAGCATTGCAGGCAACCTAAAGGACGCAAAAGAAAAACTTTTAGATGCACTTTTTAAGGTGATTGAATGAATGGTGTTATAAACATATATAAGCCAAAGGGCATGACCTCCCATGATGTTGTCAGCAAAATAAGAAAAATCTCCGGCATTAAAAAAGTCGGGCATACAGGCACCCTTGACCCTGATGCAAAGGGAGTTTTGCCTATTTGTATCGGCAAAGCTACAAAACTTGCGGATATGCTTACATTTTCCGACAAGCGATATACCGCCCTTTTAAGGCTGGGGGTGGTGACGGATACGCAGGATTTAACAGGAAATGTGTTGTTTGAAAGAGAAGTTTCGGTTACTAAAGAGGAATTTTTAAATGCTACTAAAAAGTTTGTGGGAGAAATAGAGCAAATCCCTCCCATGTATTCTGCAGTAAAAATAGGAGGAAAGAAGCTTTACGAGCTTGCGCGAAAGGGAATAGAGGTTGAGCGAAAGCCACGAAAGATAACCATATACGGCATAAATGTTTTAAGCTTTGACGGAAAAGATGCAAAACTTGATATATCATGCTCAAAAGGTACTTATATACGAACCCTGTGCCATGATATTGGAGATTTACTTGGGTGCGGGGGCTGTATGGCAGAACTTGTCCGCACACAATCTTCCATATTCAAAGCGGAAGATGCTGTTTCTCTTGATGAGCTGACAAGTGAAAATATAGAAGGTTTTTTAATTCCCCCCGATGTGCTTTTTGACTTCGAGAAAATTGTAGTAACAGGCGAGGTTGAAAGAAAAATTTGCAATGGTAATGCTGCTTTTGTCCCCGGGATTTCGGAAGGGAAATATTATAGAGTTTATGGAGGCAATGGAAACTTTTTATGCATATCGAAAGGATTATCAGGGAAACTGACCTTGGTCAAGAGCTTTTTTTAACGCCCTGCGCTGTTGCGCTGGGAAGCTTTGACGGCTTGCATAAGGGGCATATGAAGCTTATTTGTGATACAGTCAAATATGCAAGGGCAAACAGCGGTGTAAAGTCTTGCGTATTTACATTTACGTCAACTCTTGGAAATTCTCCGTGCATTACATCAAATGAGCAAAGGACAAAGATTTTAAAGGAGCATGGGGTTGATTTCTTTGTTATGCAGGAGTTTAACTCGGATTTTAGAAATCTATCTCCGGTGGAGTTTTTTGAAATATACATAAAAAAAGCCCTTAACGCAAAAATGGTGGTGTCCGGATTCAACTACCGTTTTGGGCATTTGGGAAAGGGCGACAACCGCATGTTAAAAGAGCTTTGCAGTAAAAACGGCATAGAGCATAAAATTATTGCACCGGTACTTTACTTGGGCAAGCCAATAAGCAGCACAAGAATACGTGCGGCGGTGCGTAAAGGTGATTTGCTTTCCACCAAACAGATGCTTGGCAGGGGATTTTCAGTTTTGGGCAAGGTGGTGGAAGGAGATAAAATAGGCAGGATATTGGGTTTTCCAACAGCAAATATAGAGATTGACTCAAAACATGTTATGCCGCCGGTTGGAGTATATGCCACCAAGGTTTTAATAGACAATGCCTCCTATAGTGCAATAACCAATTTTGGAGGTAAACCCACCATAAAAGAAGGAATAGAGTCCATCGAGTCGCATATTTTGGACTTTGAAGGTGATTTATACGGAAAAACAATAGAAGTGTGTTTTATCCAAAAAATTCGTGACACTATAAAATTTACTGATAAAACTAAGCTAATAGAGCAGCTAAAAAAGGATAAGCAAACACGTCGGCAAATTTTATAAAAAATTGTTTACTTTAAACCAAAACCACCGGCATAGACGGTGGTCAGACTGTAGACAAATGAGGTATCGAAAATGTGATTTTTTGATACCTCATTAATTTTTCTATGAAATTCAATGTTTTTGAAAATGAGTGTAGCAAAATGGACGGTAGCAACCCATTCTTCGGCAGTGTGAGGTTTTTTCTGTAAATTCAAATCTTCTGTGATAATAACAATAATTGTTAGGGCGGGAACAGCCATAATTTGGCTTTCTCGCCTTAGCTATAATATAACACGGGTTTTCAGGCATGTCAAGGGCAGCTCGTTTTTGAGCCGTTTATTTACCCTTGCACAGGACTGAAAATTTGTGTTTTACAGCCTTCCGTCATACATAATGGACAGCTCGCCATATACTTTTCCCCAGTTGCGAAGCGGCATAGTCCATTTTTTTGTCAGTTCAAATGTCGCTAAATACAAGGCTTTTAAAAGGGCGGTATCACTGGGGAAGACGCTTCTTTGACGATTGAGTCGTCTTAGACCACTGTTTAAGCTTTCAATCGCATTAGTGGTGTAAATCACTTTTCTGACATCATTTGAGAATTTAAACATAGGCGAAATTACGTCCCAATTTTCGTCCCATCTTTTCATGGCATTGGGATATTTATCTTGCCATTTCTCTGTAACTTGCAGCATTTGCTCATAGCCGGCTTCTTCATTGGAAGCATGATAAATACTCTTCAAATCATTTGCAAATGCCTTTTTATCCTTGTGTGATACATATTTCAAAGTATTACGAACCTGATGTACAATACAGCGTTGATATTCTGTTTGCGGAAAGGCTGCCGAAATGGATTCTTTTATGCCGGTAAGCCCATCTGCACAAAGAATTAATATATCTTGGACACCCCTATTTTTAAGATCGTTTAATACACTTAGCCAATATTTTGCACTTTCATTTTCCCCAACAGTAATGCTCAAAACCTCTTTTTTTCCCTCATCGTTTATGCCCAAAATGATATATGCAGCAATCTTTTTTACAATGTTTTCAGTTCGAACAGAAAAATGTATGGCATCAATAAACAAGATTGGATACACCGCCGATAGTGGTCTTTGCTGCCATTCTTCTATCTGAGGTAATATTTTATTTGTGATGCCTGTGACCATGCTTTCACTAACCTCAAAACCGTAGATATCTTCAACCATAGAAGAAATTTGGCGTGTAGTCAAGCCTTTGGCTGACATTGCAATAATCCTTTGTTCAATTTCAGAAATATCTTTTTTGCGTTTTTGGACAATTTGAGGTTCAAATTCACTGTTACGGTCTTGCGGAACATCAATGGGGATTTCTCCGTAAGAGCTTACTAAACGCTTGCTTTTAACGCCATTGCGCGAATTAGAATTATCGCTTCGCTCATAACTTTCGTAGCCTAAATGCTCATCAAGCTCGACTTCAAGCATTTCTTGGATGGTTCCCCCAAGTAGATCCTTTAGTGCATCCTGGATATCAGCTGCTGACTGAATGTTGTATTCTTCTATCAGCCCAGCTATAATGTTTTTCTTTCCCTCGCTCATTTTTCTTCTTCTTGCCATAAAAAATAGCCTCCTATGATTTTTATTTTATCACAGAAGGCTT
>JAQVDK010000008.1:0-42501 GCA_028697835.1 Eubacteriales bacterium
TGCTCAGGATATTGAAAAACCAGACCCACTTTGGCTCGAACGGCTTTTAGGTCGGCTTTTTTTCCCGAAGTGTCAACGCCGTCTATATAAATCTTGCCGCTGGTAGGCTTTAAAAGCCCGTTAAGGTGTTGCACAAGAGTGGATTTTCCACTGCCCGTATGACCGATAATGCCAATAAATTCACCTTTTTTTATAGTAAAAGACACACCATGCAAAGCGTCTTTTTGGAAAGGTCCGCCCTGCGAATATGTGTAGCTTAAATTCTCCGCCTTAATAATCAATCATTGTACATTCCTTTCAAGCATGCTTTTAATTGCCTTATACCCTTCTTCAATGGTAAGAACGTCACTTGGAGCATCGAAGCCTTCCTTGCGAAGCTCATGCATAAGCTCTGCAACCTGGGGAACATCAAGCCCCAGGCTTTTTATTTCATCAACACGGGAAAAAACCTGTTTAGGAGTGCCATCCATAATAATGCTTCCGGTGTTCATGACGATAACCCTGTCCGCACAAACAGCCTCGTCCATATTATGGGTAATTAGCACAATAGTTATGTTTTCCTCACGGTTTAGCTTTGAAAGGGTTGCAATAACCTCTTTCCTGCCAATGGGGTCCAGCATAGCGGTAGGCTCGTCCAAAACAATGCATTTTGGCTTCATGGCCAAAACGCCGGCAATGGCAACACGCTGTTTTTGCCCGCCCGATAAAAGGTGCGGTGCATGCCTTTTATATTCCGACATACCAACGGTCTCCAAAGCCCAATCCACTATTTTTCTAATCTCCTGCGATGGAACGCCCAAGTTCTCCGGCGCAAAAGCAACATCTTCTTCAACAATTGTAGCCACAAGCTGGTTGTCCGGATTTTGAAAAACCATCCCTGTCATCTGGCGTATTTCATAAAGAAGGCTCTCGTCAAGGGTATCCATGCCGCCAACATAAACCTTCCCCCCGGAAGGCAAAAGTATTGCGTTAAAATGCTTGGCAAGAGTGGATTTTCCGCTTCCGTTATGACCTAAAACAGCCACAAACTCGCCCTTTTCTATCTTTAGGTTAATATTGTCCAAAACCTCTTCATTGCTGCCCTCGTAATATCTAAATTCAAGATTTTCTGTTATAATCATAGCTTCTCCCATCTTGTTTTTACCAACCCTCGGATATGCGCACTGTTTTAAAACCTTTCACACTTGTTTATACCGGGTAAGAACAGCTTTTCCAAAGCTTTTTCAACAAGCACGCCATATTTTAAATCATAGCCCTCATCCAAGGTTGCCAAAATGGCCGACCTTACAAATTCCGCGGCTAAAGTTGCGGCGCTTTCAACCTTCTCGCCGCGCATGATTGCGCCTGTCAAAACGCTTGCGAATATGTCGCCGGTTCCATGACATTTTACCGGTATGTACTCCGGGTTAAGGCGCCAAAAAACATCTTCTTCTTTGTTATATATAACCACACACATCTTGCCGTCAAGCTTTGCGCTGGTTATGATAGCACAGGAAGGGCCCATGTCGCAAAGCCTTTTAAGCCATGCTTTTATGCCTTCCACGGAAGTTTCGATTTTTGCCTCGTCTAAAAGGTATTTTGCCTCTGTAACATTGGGTGTGATAATGTCGGCATGCGCCACAAGGCGCTTCATATTTTGCACAAGCTCCATGGTCATTGTGGGGTAGAGCCTGTCTTCATCGGCAAAAACAGGGTCAACAACAACAAAAGCCTTGTCAAAAATTTCCGTAGCCCAAATAATTATATCAACCTGCTCATGGCTGCCTAAAAAACCGCTGTAAATACAATTAGGGTTTACACTTAAGCTTTTCCAATGGTCTATGGTGTTTTTCATCTGCTCTGTTAAATCAACAATTCGATAGCCTTCAAAAACCCCCGTAACAGTTGATAAAACAGCAGTGGGCAAGGGCAATACAACACTGCCCATGGCAGATATAATAGGCATTGCTGCAGCAAGGGATGCTTTTCCGACTCCCGATAAATCATGAGCGGCGACAACTTGTTTCAAGTAACTTCCTCCAATATATAAAGGCTTTCATTAAATTTAATAACAATTAGGACGTATGCTCCATACGTCCATTACTTTTATATATTATACAACTTTATCTTTTATTTGGCAACCATTTCTTTCAAAATTTGAAATATTTAATAATTCTGCTTTGACATGAATGATTTTTTTAGGGCATTTTTGTTCGCATTGACCACAATTTATACATTTTTCATAGTCGATTGATGCCAAATTATCCTCTACGGTAATTGCCTCTGTGGGGCAAACCTTTTCGCAAAGGCGGCAGGCAATACAGCCTACAGTGCAAATGTTTTTCATAACAGAGCCTTTATCCTTCGACGAGCAAGCAACGGTATATGCCTTGTCCTTTGGAATAAGTTTTATGATATCTTTAGGACAGGTGGCAACGCACACCCCGCAGGCAGTGCATTTTTCATGGTCAACAACCGCCACCCCGTCAACTACCTTTATCGCATCAAAAACGCACTTGCGCTCACAGCTTCCAAGCCCAATGCAGCCGTAAAGGCAAGCCCTCTCGCCGCCTGCCAAAAGGCTTGCAGCGGTGCAATCCTCGACTCCGTCATATTCAAACTTGTTTTTTGCCGCAGACTTTACCCCTGCGCACAAAACCATTGCGACCTTTTCTTCCACTGCGCCTTTTTCCAGGCCCATAATTTCGGCAATTTTTTCCGCACAAGCCGCTCCGCCAACCGGGCAGGCATTAACGGCAGCCTTGTTTTCAACAATTGCCACGGCAAGCGCACCGCAGCCCGGATAGCCGCAGCCGCCGCAATTTGCGGCAGGCAATGCCTGGGTTATAAGCTCGATTCTTTCGTCCTGCTGGACGGACAAGTATTTAGACGCCAGCGCCAAAAGAAGTCCAAGCACCAAGCCAAGTGCCCCCAACACTAAAACTGCATTTAATATGTCCATTTATATTCCACCTTTTATTTTAAACTTTATTACAGTTGAAGCCCTGCAAACCCTAAAAACGCTATGGCAATAAGCCCTGCGGTTATAAGCGCAATGGGAAATCCTTTTAGAAACTGCGGAACATCGGAAGCTTCCAACTTTTCACGAACCCCTGCAAACAGGAATATTGCCAAGGTAAAGCTAAGTCCGGAGCTTATTCCATAAACAAGGGCTTCTTCAAACGTATGGTCGTTTTGCACATTAAGCAGCGCAACACCCAAAACCACACAGTTTGTAGTTATTAAAGGAAGATAAATCCCAAGGGCGTTGTAAAGGGATGGAATGGATTTTTGCGTAAACATTTCAACAAGCTGCACAAGGCCTGCTATAATGAGTATAAACGACAATGTTCTAAGATATTCCAGACCTAACGGGTCTAAAACATAATTACTTACAAGCCATGTCATAACTGATGAAATAGTGATTACAAACGTCACCGCCATGCCCATTCCAACGGCAGTTCCGGTATTTTTTGAAACGCCCAAAAAAGGGCATATTCCCAAAAACCTGACCAAAACCACATTTTCCACAAAAATAGTGGTAATGGCAAGAACAAGTAAATGCTTAAACATCGGCCTTCCCCCTTAATCTAATAAGATTAATTCCACCAAGGATAAGCCCAAATATGATAAATCCACCCGGAGGAAGAACAGCCATGATAGCAGGCTGATAGGATGAGCCAAACAGCGAAAGTCCAAACCAAGTTCCGTTTCCGATTATCTCTCTGAAAGAAGCGATAATCACAAGCGCTCCTGTAACTCCAAGCCCCATGGCCAAACCATCAACAATACTGTCCGTAACTTTGTTTTTTGATGCGAAAGATTCTGCACGAGCAAAAATTACACAGTTTACAACAATAAGAGGGATAAAAATTCCCAAGGATTTGGAAAGCTCCGGCAAAAAAGCTTTTAACAATAGATCAACAATCGTTACAAATCCTGCTATAACAATAACATATGCAGCAATACGGATTTTATCCGGAACCAATTTTCTTATGGCTGATATGGCTAAATTAGCACACATCAGGACCGCAGTTACAGAAAGGCCCATGCCCAAACCATTTTTTACGGACGATGTTGTGGCAAGTGTAGGGCACATACCCAAAAGCTGCACAAACGTTGGGTTTTCTTTAAACAGACCACTTCTTAGTATATCAATTTTTTTCAATTGTCATTGCCTCCTCTGCCGCTTCTATGGCTTTTTTAATTCCCTTTCCAACAGCTTTTGATGATATGGTAGCACCCGTAAGTGCAACAACCTGGTTTTCCCCCGCATCACGCTTTACGACAGCCACGCCTTTTTTCTTTCCTATAAATTTGTCCGTATATTCCGCCTCGGCAACGCGGCTGCCAAGCCCCGGTGTTTCGCCCGAGCTGTCAATCACACTTACGCCTATAACCTCCAAATTGCTGTTTACACCTACCATTATCTCTATTGGTCCTCCATAGCCTACGGGATTAACATTAACCGCATAAACATATCCTTCGTTTGATTCAAATCTTGTGATTGATGACACTATTGAGTCGTCCTCTTGGGGCATTACAGTTGCCGTGTCCTCGTCAACCCCATCAACACCCAGTAAAACATCCTGCATTGCTTTAATCTCTGCCGCAAGCGCAATGGCGGCTATTCTTTCCGATGTTACATGCTCTGCTACAGCCAACAATAATGTTGCAACTGCCGCAATTATGCATAATGTGCCGCCAAGTCTTATATATTCACGCAATCTTTTTCGCCGCCTTTCCGAATGGTTTTGGAATTATATACTTGTCTAAAAGCGGAGTTAAAACATTCATTATTAAAATAGAATACGAGCCGCCCTCGGGATATCCCCCCACAAGCCTTATAATCATGGTCAAAAGACCACAGCCTATGCCAAATATAATCATTCCGCTTTCGGTAATGGGGGTGGTTGTATAGTCGGTTGCCATAAATATGGCGCCCAAAAACACTCCGCCCGTCAGAAGATGCATAAGCCAATCACCCGTAAACAATGTATCTCCGCCAAAAACCCATGCTAAAGCGGCAACCGTGCCTGCAAAAGCAACAGGGATTTTCCATGAAATGACGCCTCTTGCCAAAAGGTATATAAAGCCTATCAAAAGAGCAATTTTTGATGTTTCGCCAATACATCCTGCCAAATTTCCCAAGAACATATCAAGATACGTAGGAAGGGCCTCTCCCGATTGTTCTTTTAAAATACCAAGTGGAGTTGCCTGGGTTACAAAATCGGGGGATAAAACAGGAAAAAGCTTTGCCTGCGGCTTGGTAAAGCTTGTCATGTAGCTTGGCCACGAAGCAAGCAAGAACGCCCTTGCCCCAAGGGCAGGGTTCATGAAATTATGTCCTAAACCACCATAGGCCATTTTTATTATAACAATCATAAAAAAACTTCCCGCAACCGGCAACCAAAGAGGAACGGTTGACGGAAGGTTAAATGCTAAAAGAATCCCCGAAACCACTGCGCTAAGGTCGCCTATTGTTGTCGGTTTTTTCAGCGCCACATTCCAAATATGCTCAAAAGCAACGGCAGACGCTATCGAAATCAAAACTATAAGTGCCGCCCGATATCCAAAAAAATATACTCCTGCCAAAAGAGCCGGCATTAGGGCTATCACCACATCAAGCATAACAGAGCGGGTGTCGTGTTTGGTGACAATATGAGGTGCCGCCCCCACCTTTAAAACATTCTCCATGTTGTTTGACCTCACTTTGTAATTTTTTATCCTTACTACTGCGCCTTTTTCATGCGCGCCCTGTCAATAACATACCTTTTCCCCACCCTAATCATTTGCAGCGGGTCTTTCCTTGCAGGGCATATATACGAGCATGCACCACATTCTATGCAATCTGTAACATGATACTTTTTAAGCATTTCCTCATTTTCGTTTTTGGAATGCATTGCAAGCGTAACAGGAACAAGCCGCATAGGGCAAGCTTGTACGCATTTGCCACAACGGGTACAGTTAGTGACAACATTTATACCCAAATCTTCTTTTGTCATGGCAAGAATTGCACTTGTGCCCTTAATGACGGGTAAATCTATAGAAAACACACCTTTGCCCATCATTGGCCCGCCAAGGATAATCCGCTCGGGCTCGGCAACAAATCCCCCTGCCGCCTCAATCACATTGCGAATGGGCGTTCCTATGCGCACCCTTAAGTTCTTTTTATTCTTTATGGCGCCGCCCGTTACGGTAACAATCCTTGAAATAAGGGGCATACCGGTTTTAACAGCCCTTGCTATGGAAGCGGCGGTGTCGGTGTTTGCCACAAATACTCCCACATCTGCAGGCAGCTTGCCCGACGGAACCTTTCTGCCCGTTGCAGAAAAAATTATATGCTTTTCACTTCCTTGAGGATACTTTGTTTTAACAACGACAACAGAAATGTTTTCTTCGTCCTTTAACAGATTTTCAAGGTGCCTTGCAGCATCTTTTTTGTTATCTTCCACTACTATCAGGCATTTTGGCGCACTCAAGGCCTTCATAATCGCCTTGCAGCCAAAAATAATATCATCCCCATCCTCCAGCATGGCACGATAGTCAGATGTAAGATACGGCTCGCACTCGGCACAGTTGATTATAACATAATCAATCCTTGTCCCCTCCGGCGGCACAAGCTTTACATGGGTGGGAAAAGAAGCCCCTCCCATACCTACAATACCCGCATCGCTTACAATTTGGACAATTTCTTTGTCCGTTAGCTGCTCCAGCGGCTTTGCAGGCTTTACATCTTCAAAAACATCGTATTTTCCGTCATTTTCAATAATTATGGAATCCACCATGCTTCCATTCGGATGAAAATGCGCCTCTATCGACTTAACCGTACCGGAAACAGATGAATGATGATTTGCAGATACAAAACCTGTTTGTTTGGCTATAAGCTGACCTACTTTTACATAGTCGCCTTTTTTTACTACTATTTCACTCGGTGCTCCGATGTGCTGTATTATTGGAAAAATCATCGTCGGCGGTGCCGGCATCTCTTCGATTGCAAAGTCCTTGGTAAACCTTTTACAATCATTAGGATGAACTCCGCCTTTAAAGGTTTTGAGTAACAAATTTAAAGCCTCCTTAAATACTTGGTGCAACGATGCATTGTTAAAAAATTATCGTTAAAAAATTATCGTTTTTTATCAATGCATTACTACCCAACATATATTATACTATTATTATTTATTTATTTCAATATCTATTTTTGACTTTTCAAAACTATATTTATAGTGTATAATTAGAATATGGGAGGTGTTAATATGAAATTTGAAAGAATTGCACCAAATAAGATTAAAATTACCCTATCCACAGAAGACCTTAAAGCATGGAACTTAAGCTTCGAAAGCCTTGCCTACAATTCCCCGGAAGCACAAAATATGTTTTGGGATTTAATTAGGCAGGCAGAAATCGAAACAGGATTTATTGTAGATGGCTCCCAGCTTGTTGTGGAAGCGGCCCCAAGCCGCAGCGACGGATTTGTAATGATTATTACAAAAGTCGATGATGCAGACAACAACCCTCTCCAAAAATATGTAAGGCCCAAGGTTAAAAGAGACAACAAGGTCAAAAGAAAAGCAAAACGAATTCCTGCGCTGGTGTTTGAATTCGCCACCTTTGAGGATTTAACATATGCTTGTAAAACAATCTCCGACAGATTCTTCGGAGAAAGCAAATTATTCAAACACGACAACAAATTCTACCTTGTATGTGATACCGGTAACGAGTTTATAGCAGAAGATATTTCCATTATAATGTCGGAGTTTGCAAAAAGCCCTTCCTCCTCCATTTTAGTTGGAGTTTTAGCGGAATATGGGCAGACACTAATCGACAAGGAAGCTGTTGAAACTATAAATAAGCATTTTTAGGAGCAAATATGAATATCAAGCGAGGGATTGAAAAAGCACTGAAAAATAATGCTATAAGATTCTGTATGCCGGGGCATGGGGGCTTAGGCTCCCTTGCCCTGTATTACGATGTGACCGAAATAGACGGCACGGACACCCTTCAAAACCCCAAAGAAATCATAAAGCTTGCCCAAAACGAAGCGGCAGTTGCTTTTGGTGCAATGCAAAGTTTCTTTTTGGTCAACGGCTCAAGCGTAGGTCTTCATGCCGCAATAATGAGCGTATGCCAAAGGGGAGATTTGCTGATAGTAGATAGGGGCTGTCATATTTCCGTTATAAATGCACTGGTTTTAAACGGAATTAAGCCGGTGTTTGTGGAGCCTGAATATAATTTGGAATTTGGCGTATCGGCAGGGATAAATCCTTCCTCGGTGAAAGAGGCATACAAAAAGCACCCCCACGCCAAGGGCGCTTTAATAACTTCGCCTACATATTACGGTGTTTGCAGCGATATTTTCGAAATTGCTGAAATTGTCCACTCCTTTGGCGGTGTTTTAATTGTTGACGAAGCTCACGGGGCGCACTTTGCTTTCAGCCCAAAGCTGCCTAAAACAGCCCTTTTTCAAGGTGCGGACATAGTGGTGCAAAGCACCCACAAAACCCTGCCTTGCATTACCCAAGGTGCAATTATGCACATTGGCACAAGCCGTGCAGACAAAAAGTGCATACAGGAAAATCTAAACATGCTGCACACCACAAGCCCATCTTATTTAATTATGGCAAGCATTGAACAGTCCGTGGAATATATGAAAAACAAGGGAAAACAGCGATTGGATTTTGTGATAGAGCAGGTAAGGCGCCTTAAAAGCATCCTCAATGAAACGGGAAAATTTCGCTGCCTTGACAGCGACGATAAAACAAGGCTGGTAATTCATGTGGGGGAAAACGCTCCTGTTGTTGCAAAAAAGCTAAGAAACCTACATAATATAATAGTAGAAATGTGCGACGGGTTAAATCTTGTGCTTATTGCAAGGGCAACCAACGAGCATGTTGATTTTGTACGCCTTGAGCGTGCGCTTATGTCCATTGCCCTTACGCTGCCAGCCTTAAACGACGCAAAATATCCTCCGCCGCCTCGGGGAAAGGCTGTTTTAACACCCAAAAAGGCATACTTTAGTAAGACCAAAAGCATCTTTGCAAAAGAAGCAATAGGCAAAATTGCCGCACGGGCAGTTTACAAAATGCCCCCTTGCATTTGCCTGCTTAGCCCCGGAGAGATGGTAACCGAAGAAATTGCAGATTTGATAAATCAAGATATTACAGTTGTGGATTAGCAGCATTTTTAATCTGCTAATCTGCTTTTTTATTGTTTTGTATAGCAATAACCACCGCAGCAGCAGTAATTAAAATCGTCAAAGCAAAAGGAACAAACCACAAAACATTTGTTTCGGGAATAACACCCACAAAAGAAAACTGAAGAATGCCGATGATGCCAATCACCACAAAGCCTACGGAAAAGGTAAATATGGACCATTTCCTTCTAAAGCATCTGTTTTGCTCCATTGATTTTTCAAAATTCTTTTTGTTTGCGTATTGAGCCGAATTCCTGATAGCCATATGAACAAAAAATATTGCAACAGACACTAAAACCTGAACACATGGCAGCACAAAGCAATAATCAGTACGATTTTTAAAGGTAAAATAAACCGTAGCACCGATTACTGGCAAATAAATAAGGTAAAACCACGGGGAAATGGCTCCTTTTTTATTTTCGGCAAACACCAAATTAACGTTTAGCTCCTTGTGGATTTTTTCCCAGTTTTCCGTCATAATTATATTTCTGATGGACATGCTGGCAGTATAAAAAAATGCAAGGCTTGAAATACAGTACCCAACCAGTGCAATAACCAAAATGTTAAAAGCGTTGGTAAAAAGAGGCAGGCTTGCAAAAACCACTCCTGCAACGATAACGGAAATGATGTAATCCCGCTTGATTTTTTTGATTTTATAGGACTTTTGAGCATCCTCTAAAAGAGATACCCCAAAACACGTTCCTTTTCTTGAAATAAAAGGCGTTAGGGCAAATACACTAATAAGTGGTAAAAATGTACAAAAAATCGTCCACAGGAACATAATACTATCCAAAAAAACCACCTCTTTTTAGTATTATATCACAAAAAACTCTTTTTGTGAAACATTTATCTTGACAAATTGTCACAAAAAAAATATAATGTTAGTTGTTGGCAGGGCTTTTTATTTAAAAAATGGCAAACTAAAGCCTTTTTACATATGTTGCAAAGGAGTATTTCGTTTTATGACAAAGGAGTTTGTTCCTGATGAAGAACTTGTGGCCATCGCCGCTTCAGGTGATGCTTCCGCCTTGGAAGAGTTGATAGGCAGATACAAAAATCTCGTCCGGGCAAGGGCAAGGTCATATTTTCTGGCAGGTGCAGACAGTGATGACATCATACAAGAGGGTATGATTGGACTTTTCAAAGCAATCCGAGATTTTGACCCAAGCAAGCAGGCAAGCTTTAGCGCATTTGCAGAGCTTTGCGTGACTCGTCAGATTATGACCGCTGTGAAAACTGCTACAAGAAATAAGCACACACCACTTAATACATATATTTCCCTCAATCGCCCATTATATGAAGACGAATCCGAAAGAGTGCTTATCGAAACGGTTGCAGAGGAATTTTCCACCGACCCGGAAGAGCTGGTGCTTATGCGCGAGCGAATGAAAAGCATCGAAGCTACCATAAAAAAAGAGCTTAGTCCTCTGGAGTTTGACGTGTTGTCCCTCTATCTTGAAGGGCGCTCTTACAGTGAAATTGCTTCTGCGCTTAACACTCACACCAAGTCTGTAGATAATGCACTGCAGCGCATAAAACGAAAGCTATCTAAAAACATTAGTTAAATTTGAAATCCTTGTCGGCTATATTTAAACAGCCGCTTATATAGCCCACGTAGCTCATGTAAGTTAGAGTGCTGCAGTTGACAGAGAAATCGGTGCAAATCCGGTCGTGGCGAAAGAAAATTTCAAAGTGAGGGGAAAAAAATGTACGAAGACAAAACACTAAACTGTAAAGACTGTGGTGGAGATTTTATTTTCACTGCGGGAGAGCAAGAATTCTATGCAGAAAAAGGCTTTCAAAACGAGCCCACACGCTGCAAGGATTGCAGAACAGCTCGAAAGGAAGCAATTCGTGCTTCAAGGGAAATGCATAGCACTACTTGTGCGCAGTGTGGAGGGGAAGCAGTTGTTCCGTTTAAACCGAAGAACGACCGCCCAATCCTTTGCAGTGAATGTTTTGCTAACTCAAAATAAATTCCCTTACTTGGGTAATTTAAATCGCAAAACATAAAAGAACATTAATATGTGCCTTGTCTTTTGATAAGGCACATTTTTTGTGTTTAGTGTAAAAATCCCGTTTTGCACACAGGCGCTTTTTGCATTTTTCCCTGCCTATATAAAATACATAAACCCACTTTCAGATTTATAACTCTCGGCATCGTTTGCCAAATCCATAAGAGTTATGCTTTTTAAAAACTTCTCCACCGTCCTGTCAAGGGGAGCAAAAACCTCTTGTTGCATAACTTTTTCAATGTCGGGGCGGGTGCTTGTCACAGTTTCTTCGGTTTTCTCAAAAACAGAGTATTCAATAGCCGACAAAACATCAAAAACGCTTATGTCCTTCGGGTGCCTTGCCAATTGATACCCGCCTTGTGCCCCCTTTACCGCCACAACAAGCCCTGCACGCTTTATAAGTGAAAAAACCTGTTCCAAATATATTTTAGAAAAGCCAAGCTCTTTGGAAAACCTTAAAACGGTAATATTTTCCCCGCTGTTGTAATGCTGGGCAAGACAAACCATAACAGCCAGGCCATACCGTCCCTTAACAGAAATCTTCATAACCACTACCTCTATAAATTTTAGTATTACATATATGATAACATAGTTAAGAAAATGTGTCAATAAACTTACCGGTTTATTTTCATTATAAGGAAAGAAAACCTTCTTGCAAGATATGTAATGACATAGGACAATAAAATATCATAAAGCACCAAGCCGACAAACAAAGCACCCCATATGTACCATGGAATTTCTTTTATAAAAAGCATTGAGCCAAAAACAAAAACGCAAAAAACCAAAACTTTAATAGACCATTCCACCCAAAGGGAGTGGGCCTTTTCTATATATAGCTTTAAAACCGGATAGTATCCAAACAGCACGGCAAAGGCAATAATGCTAAGGTTTGAAGGATAAAGGAAAAGCGCGCACAGCACCGTTGCAGCATATGCCAAAAGGGCATATCTTACTCCCGCAACCAAAACCACAGCCGCAATTGAAACATTGGACATAAAAAACAGCGACAGACGGGCAGTAGGCATTGTTGCGGACAACACCAAAAAAACTGCTGCAAGTGCGGTTAAAATTGCAGAAACCGTCAGTTTTCTAACCATAAAGCTTCACCTCAACAAATCAGCAACAGGGAATCAAATCCCCTCCCATACATTCGCATAAGCAGTCGGCACAAATCAGATTGGCACAACAATCACAAGTATCCATTCCACCACGGTTGTAGCCATAATTATTTCCCATTGCACGATATTGGTTTGCGCCAAAAGAAAGGTTGTTTAAAGCGTTCCTGTATTCCATATTGGAAGGGTCCATTTGGCAAGCCGTGTTCAAATAATTGACAGCCGATGTAAACCAGCCTCTTTTCATTAGTATAACGCCTTTTAAATAGTTCCACTCGGCATTGCGAGGGTTTAAAGCGTCCAACATTCTTTCAGCTTCGCTTAGGCGGTTTTGGTTAATAAGAATACGGATTTGGGAAAAATCTGCGTAACCTGCGCCTTGGCTTTGGCTATAGCTTGAATTGTAGCCGCCGCCCGAACCGCCAGTCAGCATATTGTATGCATCGTTTATCTCTTTTAATTTTTCTGCTGCCAAATCACCCAAAGGATTGTCCTTATATTGGTCGGGATGGTATTTTTTCACAAGCTCCCTGTATGCCTTTTTTATTTCTTCCTGGCTTGCCCCCGGGCTTACGCCCAAAACCTCATACGGATTCATTATTCATCACCCTATCTTGTGTATTTCTAAGCCCCAAGTAAATGATATTGCTTACGATTTCCTCGTTTTTATGGGATATTTTCTTTGCGTACTCTCCAATTGTATATAAAGTATAACCAAGGCTTTGCTCGATTATTTCTTTGGATATTTTCGATGTGTTTATGGGATTGTATGTTTTTGCCTTTTTGTCTTTTTTCCTGTCGGCAAAGGCGTCTATAATATAAATCCATCTTCCAAGATGATACCCTAAAGACGCCATGTCATCATTTTTTGGCAAAAAAGACGGGGTAAAAAGCTTTTTTAATATATTGGCAAAGCAATGGGCAACCTGGTCAAGGTCGTCGCAGTTTTCTTTTTCCAGCTTTGAAAGCTTGTTTAAGTTTTCCTTGATTACCTCAACCTCTGCCCTTCTGGTTTTTCTGACCCTTCGCATTGGAAGCACATATGCCAAAATCGCAAAAATTGCTTTAAGGCTAAGGTCGTCTTTAATATCGTCCAACAATTTGTAATAAGCAAGGACAATGCTCATATCGGCAGTGTAGTTTATAATTTCGTTGTTTTTAACCACAGGCCGCTTTGAAACATGGGCAATACATCTTTCCTTTTTAATTTCAATGCCGCTATCGTTTGCCGAGGAGAGCATAAACGCTAAAAAAGTCATGTCAAAGCTAAGCCCCAGTCTTGTTAAAAGACCAAACCTTTTCCCCAAAGCTTTGCAAAGGCCGCAATAATATGCTTTAAACAAATTATACTCTTTAATTTTAAGCTCGTCTTTATATACCTTGACATAACCAAACATAGCAACACCATCTTTAATAATAATTATAGCGTATAAAAGAAAAAATTACAACCAAATTTTTGATACATTAGTATTTGAGTAATACCGCAAACTATGTTATACTTAAAGTAGCAACTATGATAAAGGGCGGATAAAATATGCTTGAATTAAAACAAGAACAACAATGCCTGCTTCCCCACAATCCAATTTGGAAGGAAAAAGCGAAGGAAACAGCCGCGCAGCTTTGGGAAATTTTAAAGGGCTGCGCTATTGACATCCAGCACATAGGAAGCACTTCTGTCTCTTCCGTCAAAGCAAAGTCCATAATAGACATTGCCGTAGGCATAAAATCCTTTGAGCAGGTACTTAGCCTTAAACACCGATTAGAGGAAAAAGGCTTTATGCACCAAAGGGAAAACGACAGCCACCGGCAGCTCTTTTTTATTAAAAATTCTGACAAAGACGCTTTCGCCTGCCACATACATATGCTTATATTCGAAAGCAAAAAATGGCGAGATTTTATAGGATTTCGCAATTATTTAAACAATGATACCGAAGCGGCTTTTGTTTATGAAAAAATCAAATCCGACTTAACCAAAACATACGAAAACAAAATAGATTTATACGCCCAGTCCAAAAACCCATTTATACTGACCGCTGTAAGAAAAGCGCAAGCATATTATTTCCTTGGAAAAACCGTAAGAGTAACTGTTGACCGTCCCATTGGAAGCCTTCACCCAAAAAGAGGGTTTGCCTATCCCATTAACTATGGCTATATAGAAGGTGTTATTGCTCCCGATGGCGAGGAAATGGATGTTTACATATTAGACGAGGATAAGCCCTGCGCTGCTGTGGATGCAAAAGTTACAGCCATTATAAACAGGGCCGATGACGTGGAGGACAAACTGGTTGCAACCACAAAAGATATAATTCGCAACCAGGCGGAAATAGCCGAGCTTACACATTTTCAAGAAAAATACTATAATACCAAGGTTACAAGCATGAGCCAAAAATCCTGCGGTGTGATTGTTTTCCGAAAAAATGAGCAAGGCATTGAATTTTTACTTCTTTTTCAAAAGAATTCTCAAACATGGAGCTTCCCAAAAGGACACATCGAAGCCTTTGAAACGGACGAGCAGGCCGCTTTGAGGGAAACAAAAGAAGAAACGGGACTTTTGGTAAATCTTTTTGACGGGTTTTGTGAAAGGCTTTTTTATCCCATTTCCGACCTTATTCAAAAAGAAGTGGTCTTGTTTCTGGCAAAATGCACAGGCAAGGTAACCATCGATAAGACCGAAATTGAAAAATATGCTTGGGTGGATAAAAAGACAGCCACCCGTCTTCTTTTGCATAAAGAATATGAGAATATACTGGCAAAGGCATGCGATTTTATAACATCAAAAGGGTGTTTCTAAAGCGAAACACCCTTTGTGATTTATACAAATTTTTTCAACTGTGAAATATTGTTTTCTTCAAACTTCAAAAGCCTGTCCATAAGCCCTTGGATATGTGAGTCGGCGTCTTTATACTTGCGAAGGTTTCTTAGCGCCTGAATAACGCCCATGGTGCTTCCTACCATCATCATTTCCGCAATATGCGAGGTTGATTTGTCGGTTAAAGTCTGCATGTTAATCATAATATAGGTTTTCATCTTTTCAAAGGCGCTGATTCCCTTTTCATCGTACCCATTTTCAGCAAGAAGCAGCTTTGCTTCCCGATTGATAGTTTGGTATTCGTCGTGCTGGGACTGCATAAGCCTTTTAAACTCGGACTGGTCGCAAAGCTCTAACAATTTGTCAATAGTTTCAACGCCCATTTGAGAATTTTGGTATATAAAATTAAGCAACTCTGCATTACCGTTCATCTGTCCACACTCCTTTTCGGTTAGTATGCACGGACAGACGTCCGAATATCCAATTTATCGCGTTTCCAAAAATTTCAACGCAAAATAGCACATTATTTCAACACCGGTTGCAATGCAATCCTCGTCAAAATCAAAATTCGATGTGTGAAGCGGCTCTTTTGCCCCGCCTAATTTAACATAGCACGATGGCACCCTCTGGGCAAAATAAGCAAAATCATCCCCCGTCATGTCGGGCTTTTCCATATGTATTATATTTTCCGCTCCTATGACTTGCTTCGCAGCTTTTTCAAAAAGAGCAACCATCTTTTCATCGTTTATACCCGGCGGATATAAAAATCTATAGTCTATGTCCACTGCTGCCCCTAATTTTTTTGCTTCCTCGTTTGCAATATCAACTATCATATTATATAGCTTTTGCCTTGTGTCAGGGTCCAACGCCCTTGCAGTTCCCCTTATAAGCGCAGTATCCGGAATTATGTTTTCTCCTGTTCCGCCAATAATGCTGCAAATTGTAACAAGTCCCGGTGTCTGTAATTTAATGTTATTTAGCCTTGTGGTAATTCTTGCGGCAATCTCCAAAGGGTTTATGCATTTTTCCGGGGTTGCGCCATGTCCGCCTTTGCCCGCTACGGTTATATTAAAATGGTCGGGGGAAGCTGTTATGCTGCCTGATTTTATCCCTATTGTTCCGGACGGATAATTCCAAACATGGTAGGCCGCCGCACCGTCAACAGTCGGGTTTTCCATCACTCCCTCCTCAATCATGGGAAGGGCGCCGCCCATAGCCTCTTCCGCCGGCTGGAAAACAAGCTTGACGCTTCCGCAAAAGCTGTCTTTAAGTTGACTTAATACCTTCGCCACCCCTAAAAGTATGGCAACATGCACATCGTGCCCGCAGGCATGCATTATTCCTTTTTTCCCAGATGCATACTCGAAACTGTTTTCCTCGTCCATGGGCAGGGCGTCCATATCCGCACGAATAAGCAAAGTTTTTCCCTTGCCGCTTCCGCTGATAAGCCCCACCACTCCGGTTTTTGCAACAT
This sequence comes from Eubacteriales bacterium, assembly GCA_028697835.1. GTDB lineage: Bacteria > Bacillota > Clostridia > Monoglobales > Firm-18 > STE-11. Next base: position 16,586 of record JAQVDK010000008.1, read on the forward strand.
TTGTACGAACCTGTATGTCAAGCTTCTTTAAATAGTCCGCAATAAGCGCGGAGGTTTCATATTCTTCAAAGCCCAGCTCGGGATTCGAATGTATCTTTCGCCTTATTTGTATAAGCTCGTCTTTAATTTCAAGAATTATCTTTTTCATATGTATCCCCTTCTTCCGTAATGCGATTGTATTCATTGTAAACCTCTCGTTTTGGCAAGCCTAAGTTTTTCGCCGCTTGGCGAATGGCCTCTTTTTTATCCATTCCTTCGCCTATAAGCTTTTGCACACTTTCGACTACGGAGATTTCGTCTGCTTTCGAAGGAGCAGGCTCTTTATACCCTTCCACCACCAAAACAAATTCGCCCTTTGGCTCGGTTTTTTCAAAATGAGAAATAACCTCGGAAACCCTGCCACGAATAACTTCTTCGTATTTTTTCGTAAGCTCGCGGCAAACAGCAATTTTCCTATCCCCCAAAGCAGTTAAAATATCAGACAATGTCCGCCGCAGCTTGTGGGGGGCCTCATAAAAAATTAAGGTCTGGCGCATTTTTTTAATTTCCTCAAGGTGCGCAGCCCGTCCGTTTTTTCTAACCGTCAAAAAGCCTTCAAAGCTAAAGTTGGATGTGGAAAGCCCCGATAAAACCAAGGCGGTGGTAAAAGCAGTAGGCCCCGGCACCACTGTAAATTCAATATTGTTTTCAATGCACAGCCTGACCAAATCCTCGCCCGGGTCGGATATGCCCGGCATTCCTGCGTCAGACACTAAGGCAACTTTTTTTCCGTCCAAAAGCTTTTTTATAATCAATTCGCCTTTTTCACGTTTTTTATGCTCATAATAGCTTATAAGCGGAGCTTGTATGTCAAAATGATTTAGAAGGCGCACGGTGTGTCTTGTGTCCTCTGCAGCTATAATATCCACGCTCTTTAGCACCTCAAGGGCACGCAGAGTAATATCGCCGAGATTGCCAATGGGAGTGCCAACTATATAAAGCTTTCCCGCCACATTCATTCCCCCTTGAAGATAACAACTTTATAAAGCAACTATGATGCCGCCAAAATCAGCATAAATTGAAGAAATTCCTCCGGTATGGCTTATAAATATATTTTTGAAATTTTTAAGGTCTATATGTTCCGCCAAATCTTTTAAAAAGTTTTCCACACGTTCTACCCCTTCGCAGTGGGATATGCAAAGGGTTTTCTCCGCCATGTTTTTTGCAGCACCCGCAACTTGCTTTGCAAGCTCACGCAAGCACTTTTTTTCTCCCACAATCTTTTGTTTAAGCTCGATTCTTCCATCCTCGTCCCTGCCCATAATGCAGCGTATGCCCAAAACGCCTGCGGCTTTTGCAACCAACGGGTTTACACGCCCTGCTTTTGCAAGGTTTGTAAGGGATTGAAGGACAAACAAAACTTTATGCTCGTCTCTAAACTGCTCGGCCTTTGAAATTATCGTTTCCATATCCGAAAAGGCGTCGCAAAGCTCAATAACCTTGACTAAGATTGCTGTTTCTCCCGCACTGGCAGATTTGGAATTTAATATATGTATGGTTTTTTTGTTTCCATACTTGTCAAAATACATATCTTGGGCTATCTTAGCGCTTTGGTATGAGCCGCTTAAATTTTCAGACAGCGTTATAACTATAACGTCCTCCTCCCCCTCAAAAAGGGCAAGGTAATCCTGAGGTGAGGGGCAAGCGGTTTTGAAGCTGGACATGTTTTTCAATGCTTCCTTGTATCGGGCAATATTTAGATTTTCATCATCTATATACGTTACATTGTCAATATCCACCGAAAGGGGTGCAACATGCACTCTATCTTTGTAAAGCTGCGGAACTTCACAACAGCTATCCACTATTATTTTTACTGGCATAATAAAAACTCCTTTAACATTTTATTCTATTATACACTTTATAACATATTTTATCAACATATTATTTTTTTAGTAGAAAGCGCCCTTGGCACAAACCAAGAGCGGTCTTTGTCCGTCAGTGCTACCGACCAACACAAAATGCCTATAGTAACACAAACTTTAAACTCGGGCAATAAAATTTTCTCTTTGCACAAACCAAGAGCGGTCTTTGTCCGTCGGTGCTACCGACCTAAGTCTTTGTTTGCGGGGTTTGACAGTAGCTTTCCTGTGTAATCAAATCGGGAGCCATGGCACGGACAATCCCAGCTTTTTTCATCAGGGTTCCACTCTACCTGACAACCAAGATGGCTGCAACGGGTGGATACAAAATAGGTTTTTTCATTTTCGTCCTTATACACCCCAATCTTTTCGCCCTCATGCTCAACCACTCCGCCATGGCCTTGGGGAATCTCGTCTAATTTTGCCTTTGGCAGTGTAAAGTTTTGCCTTATAAGCCCTTTAACAGCCTGACCTATATCCGCCGCAAGGTTCTTTACGGACGCAGAAGGCGTAAACCTTAAGGGTGAAAATACATCTGCATAAGGATTTTCAATGCCAGCTATTGCATCGGAAATTATCATGGCGGACACCATGCTGCTTGTCATGCCCCACTTGCGAAACCCTGTTGCCACATACCAGTTAGGCGTTGATGGTGAAAACTGCCCAATGTAGGGAACATCGTCCAATGTCATGCAGTCTTGGGCAGACCAATAATGAATTTCGCTGCTTTGAGGGTAGAGCTCGGCTGCCTTGCTTCGCAAAAACTTATATTTTCCGCCGGCGCTGTTCTCTCCTGTCCTGTGACCTCCTCCGCCGAGCAAAAGCACATCATTATAGTTTCTAAATGACAAGCCCTCACCATCTACGCCAAGATACATCCCATCTAACTTCTGCGCATCCTTTAGCGCCAAAACATAGCTGCGCTCCTGGTGCATTCGTGCAAAGTAAAATCCGGGTACGTTTATAAAGGGGTAATGAGTGGCAAAAATAATATAATCTGCTGTAACCGTGCCATTTTCCGTTATAATACGGTTTTTATCCACATCAACTGCCTTTGTGTTTTCAAAAACGGTAAGGTCCTTGGCGATTGCCTGCAAAAACAAAAGAGGGTGAAACTGCGCCTGACTATCGAACTTTACCGCCCCGGCCACAGGAAACGGCAGGTTTGTTTGGGTGACAAACTCTGCGCCTATTTTCAGTCTTTTTGCAGCCTGTGCTTCTCTTTCCAGCTTTATCACGTCCTGCTGCGACTGTGAGTACAAATAAGCAGGCATCTCCTCAAAAGAGCAGTCAATACTTTGCTGGTTGATAATTTCGGCATATTTTTTAATTGCCTCCTGGTTGGCGTTGGCATATTGCTTTGCCTTTTCCTCGCCAAAATCCTTTAATAGCTTATCATAAATTAAATTGTGCTGTGATGTAATCTTTGCAGTAGTGTTTTTCGTCTGCCCGCCACCTATTTTAGAGGCTTCCAGTACAATGGTTTTGATGTTTTTTTGGTGCAGGAAAAATGCCGTTAAAATGCCTGCCATTCCTCCGCCGATTACTGCCGCCTCCACCGATATATTACCTGATAGCCTTTCATGTTCCACACCTTTTGCAGTTTTGCTCCATATGGATTCCATTTACTTCACCTTCTTTAAATACTATCGTACCTGTGTATTATTTGCATAATTTAGAAAACTATGCAAAAAAAGCAGCCAAAACTTAAACAGCTCTGCTGCTTTCTTATATAGCTTTTTTGTGTAATAGTCTGCAGAATTTATATTTATGCAAAACTCATGGCTATCGGAAAATGAAAAACTCCAAAGTGGTGAAATCACTAAAAAAGATTACGATAATTGGCGTTATCATTATCCTCGCATAAAGCTAAGCGGTTCAAAAAAGGCCTTGATTCACTTCACAAGAAGAAAAAACAATCTAAGTAAGCAAAAAACACCACTTAAAACTTTGTCGTTTTCAGTGGTGTTTTTAAATTCTATCATTATAGGTTTGCAATATAAATAGTATTAAATTAGTATCATTACAATCTTTAACACCTCGCAAATCCAGTATTCATGCGGCCTTAAAGAGTTCATGATATCATTCCCACTCAATTGTTGCCGGTGGTTTGCCGGTTATGTCATAAACTATGCGGTTTACATGCTCGACCTCGTTTACTATTCTATTTGATATTTTTTCAAGCAAATCGTAGGGAATCCTTGACCAATGTGCGTTCATAAAGTCGGTGGTTGAAACCGCCCGAAGGGCAATTGTATAATCATAAGTTCTTTCGTCGCCCGTAACACCAACACTTCTCATACCTGTCAGCACTGCAAAATATTGGTTTATTTCCTGATTCAAGCCCGAATTCATTATCTCTTCCCTAAAAATAGCATCTGCTTCTCTTAGTATTTCAAGCTTTTCTTCCGTAACCTCGCCAATCACACGGATTCCAAGCCCCGGGCCCGGGAATGGCTGGCGCCACACAAGATGCGCAGGAATACCCAGCGCAATGCCCGCTTTTCTTACCTCGTCTTTAAATAAATCCTTAAGTGGCTCAATAATTTCTTTAAAGTCGATATAATCCGGAAGCCCACCTACATTATGGTGGCTTTTTATAACAGCCTTATCTCCTATTCCGCTTTCTATCACATCAGGATAGATGGTCCCCTGAACAAGGTAATCCACACTCCCGATTTTTTTGGCCTCTTCTTCAAACACGCGTATAAATTCCTCGCCGATTATCTTCCGCTTTTGCTCGGGGTCGGTTATGCCTTTTAGCCTATTTAAAAAGCGCTCCTTGGCATTAACACGAATCAAATTCATATCAAACTCATGTTTAAAAACGGCTTCCACTTCATCAGCTTCATTTTTCCTCATTAGCCCATGGTCAACCAAAACGCAAGTGAGCTGTTTTCCAACAGCCTTATGCACCATAACCGCCGCAACAGATGAATCTACTCCGCCGGACATTGCGCACAAAACCTTTTTGCCGCCAATTTTAGCCTGCAAAGCTTGAATTTCTCTGACTACAAAATCTTCCATGGTCCAATCACCGCTGCAGCCGCATATATTATACAAAAAGTTCTTTAGAATTTTAGTGCCTTGCGGGGTATGGTTAGCTTCAGGATGAAACTGCACACCGTATAGCGCCTTTTCTTTATTTTCAAATGCGAAAACGGAAAAATCATCGGTTTTTGCAACAGCTTCAAACCCAACAGGAAGTTTTTTTACATTATAGCCATTACATAAAAAGCAAGTTGTTTCATTATCCAAACCGGCAAACAACTTACTTGTTGTATCAATCTCCACAGTTGCATTGCCGTATTCTCCAACGTTGCCTGGCGCAGCCTCTCCGCCCAAAAGATGCGCCATAATCTGCATACCATAGCAAACACCCAGTACAGGAATTCCAAGTTCAAAAATTTCAACACTGCACTTTGGTGCATTTTCATCATCAACATCATATGGAGCACCTATAAAAATGATGCCTTTAGGATTAAGCTTTTTTATCTTGTCGGCTGAAAGTGTGCAGGGGTGAACTTCGCAATATACATTGCAATCCCTAATGCGCCTTGCAATAAGCTGACCATATTGACCGCCAAAATCAAGTATTAAAACTAACTCGTTTTTCAAAAAATACTCCTCCTAATTTGCAACTTATATAAATATTATAAAACTAATTTTAGAAAAAGTCCAACATTTTTTTACAAAAAAATGAGCAAGCCCGGGTATTATTCGGGCTTGTAATTTGGTTTTTTATACAATTTATCAATATTTGCCTCAATTTCAGGGTAAAAAACTTTCTCCCCCCACACTTGGCGGTCATATTCCTCTATGGCAACGGAAATATGGTCGTCTGTACAGCCTATTGTATCTATCAATGCTTTGGACACAGCCTCGGTCATTGCCTGCTTTTGCTCCTCGGTTCTTCCTTTATACATTTTTACTACTACATGTGGCATCTTATCCTATCTCCCTTCTTCTTTATTTCGTACGTTATTTGCTCAACATCAAGAGTTTTTATCTGCCCTTTTTCCATAAGGAATTTTCCGCCTACCATAACGCTTTCCACATCACTTGCCTGAACGCTGTACGCCACAAGGGCATGGGCGTTATAATAAGGCGTAAGGTGCGGCTTGTCTATGTTAATGATAATAAGGTCAGCGTTATTCCCAGCCTTTAAAACACCCGTATTTTTAAGGCCCAGTGCCTTAGCACCGTTTATTGTTGCCATTTTTAAAGCATCTTCAGCCGAAATATCCGTTGGATTTTTGTTTACACCCTTTTGCAAAAGCGCTGCCAGGTGAATTTCCTCGAACATGTTAAGGTTGTTGTTGCTTGCGGCTCCATCTGTTCCAAGGGCTACATTTATCCCCGCCTGCATATATTTGCCAACAGGTGCAATTCCGCTTGCAAGCTTTAGATTGCTTGTGGGATTATGGACAATGTTAATATCTTTTTCTCTAAATATATTAACATCTTCGTCTGTCAAATACACACAGTGGGCGGCAATTGTTCGTGTTTTGAAAAAGCCTGCGCTGTCTAAAAGAGCAGTAGGAGTCATTCCATGCTTTTTTATGCATTCTTCATTTTCAACGAACGTTTCTGAAATATGGGTATGTACCCCTGCGCCCAATTTTCCAGCCATATTTGCGATATATTCCAAATATTTCGGAGTGTTTGTGTAAACGGCGTGAGGGGATAAGTCAATTTTTACTCTTCCATCACCGCTGCCATCAAACTCTCTGTAAAGCTCTAAGGCTTCACACATACGCTCGTCATCTTCAAAAGAGGGCTTGTCCTCAAAGCATTGAAGCCCACGACAAATATTTGCCCTCATTCCGCTTTGGATAGCTGCTTTTGCAGTCCCTTTGTTAAGGAAATACATATCCGCAAAGGCTATGGTTCCGGATTGTATCATTTCAACGCAAGAAAGCATGCTTGCCCAGTAAATATCATCCTCTGTAAAGGTGTCTTCAATGGGAAAAATTTTATCAAACAGCCACTGCTGAAGATTTAAATCATCAGCATAGCTGCGAAGCAGCGACATGGGCGTATGAGTATGAGCATTCACAAGCCCCGGCATTACAATATTACCTTTTGCATCAATAATTCTATCTGGTGTAAAGGTATTATCCTTGCCAACAAAAGATATAGTTTGTCCCTTTATACCTATATCTCCTTTAACTATTGGACTTTCGCTGTCCATAGTAATGATAACCGCATTTTTAATTAATATATTCACGCTTCCCACTCCTGTAGGTATTTTACCTGCTCGTCTGTAAGCTTGTCTATTTTAATGCCAAGGGATTCAAGCTTCACCCCTGCAACAAAGCGGTCTGTATCCTCCGGTACATTGTAAACCTTATTTTCCATGTTTTTGTGGTTTTCCAAAACGTATTTTGCGCTAAGGGCCTGAAGCGCAAAGCTCATGTCCATAATTTCGGCGGGATGCCCGTCCCCTGCCGCAAGATTAACAAGGCGCCCCATAGCTATCAGGTTTATCCTTCGCCCGTCCTGTAAAACATAGCCTGTTATGTTGTTTCTGACTTCACTTTTCGACACAGCCAAGCTTTCAAGGTCAGGAATGGATATTTCCACATCAAAGTGACCTGCGTTGGATAAAATCGCTCCGTCTTTCATTACTTCAAAATGTTCTTTTCTTATAACATTATTACAGCCGGTAACGGTTATGAAAAAGTCGCCTATTTTTGCCGCCTGTTCCATGGGCATAACTTCAAAACCATCCATAACGGCTTCAATAGCGCATATAGGGTCGATTTCAGTCACTATAACCTGTGCGCCAAGGCCTTTCGCACGCATTGCAACACCTTTTCCGCACCAGCCATAGCCTGCTACAACAACTTTTTTACCCGCTACAATTAAATTCGTGGTTCGATTTATCCCGTCCCAAACAGATTGACCTGTACCATACCTGTTATCGAAAAGATATTTACACTTTGCATCGTTTACGGAAATCATAGGGAATTTAAGCTCTCCCGCTTTTTCCCTGGCCCTAAGCCTTAAAACACCCGTTGTTGTTTCCTCACATCCGCCAAAAACAGCGGGTAAAAGCTCTTTTCTGGTTGTATGCAGAAGCTGGACCAAATCTCCGCCATCGTCTATGACTATATTTGGCTGTACGTCTAAAACCATGTTCAAATGCTGGAAATATTCTTCCTCCGTTGCGCCATTCCAGGCGTAAACAGGAATTCCATAGTAATCAAGGGCAGCGGCAATATCATCTTGAGTGGACAGCGGATTGCTGCCTGTTACCGCAATATTGGCACCTCCCTCAAAGAGCACCTTTGCCAAATACGCAGTTTTTGCCTCAAGATGAATGCTAAGAGCCACATTTATACCCTTAAAATATTGATTTTTTTTGAAATCCTTTGCAACGGCATTTAAGATGGGCATATTTTTGGAAACCCACTCAATTTTTTTAACTCCCGACGGATAAAGGGACTTATCCCTAATAACACTTTCCTTCATATCTGCACAGTTTTCCTTTCTCTTTTGTATTACAGCCTTTCAATCACTGCATCAATCAGCTTTGCAAAATAATCTGCGCCGTTTTTCCCCGCTTCAATTACTTCTTCGTGGGACAGTGGCTGGTCCAAAATTCCCGCCGCCATATTGGTAAGCATGGACAGTCCCAAAACCTCCAAGCCGCAGTGGGAGGCGGCTATCACCTCGGGAACGGTTGACATTCCCACAGCATCGGCGCCTAAAATAGAAAGCGCCTTTATTTCCGCAGGGGTTTCATAGGAAGGTCCGGGCATGAAGGCATATACCCCCTCACGCAAAGTCAGACCCAAGCCATAGGCAACCTCTTTTGCCAAATCCCTAAGCCTGGGTGAATAGGCAAAGCTCATGTCATTAAAGCGTGGACCAAGCCTCTCGTCGTTTATCCCTCTTAGGGGGCTGTCTATAACAAGCTTGATATGGTCTTTTATAACCATAAGCTGACCTACATCAAACTCCTCATTTATACAGCCGGCCGCATTTGTAACAACCAAGGTTTCTACCCCCATAAGTTTAAGCACATATACCGGGAAAGCGGCCTGCTCCATGGAATATCCCTCATAGCAATGAAACCTGCCACACATCATAATGACATACTTGCTGCCGATTTTACCAAACACCAACTTAGATTTATGCCCAATTGCGGTAGCTTCGGGAAAATCGGGAATCTGACTATAAGGTATTTCAATTTTTTCATCAAGCTTTTGGTGATAGTCCGAAAGCCCGGACCCTAAAATTATAGCAATCTTGGGAACTATTTTTATCTTGTTTAGTATAAAGTCGGCACTTGCCTTTGCCTTTTCATATGACAGCATATCTTTCTCCTCTTATTTGAAATAATTTACTCCTGATTCAAATATTTTTTGATTCTTATTGCCTGGTATATTAATAGCGATGCGCTCTCCAACACGCTCCGAATGCCCCATTTTGCCAAGCACGCGCCCGTCCGGACTGGTAACCGCTTCAATTGCATACATAGAGCCGCTTGGGTTATACATAATATCATTTGTCGGATTTCCCTGAAGGTCAACATATTGTGCGGCGATTTGCCCGTTTTTGGCAAGGTCCCATATGGTATCTTCATCGGCTACAAACCTTCCCTCGCCGGTTGATACGGAAATCGCGTGAATATCACCCAAATTCACATTTGCAAACCAGGGTGAAAGAACGGATGTTACAGCCGTGTATGCCATACCGGCGCTGTGGCGGCCAATTGTGTTGTATGTTAAGGTAGGGCACTGCTCGCTCATGGGTCTTATTTCCCCATATGGCACAAGCCCAAGCTTTATAAGCGCATGAAAACCATTTCCTATGCCTAAAATCAAACCGTCGCGCTTGCTAAGTAAATTTTCTACCTCCTGGGCTATGCAGGAATGTCTAAAAGTTGTGGCAATAAACCTTCCTGCACCGTCCGGCTCGTTGCCTGCGCTTGCACCGCCTGCAAGCATAAGTATTTGTGCATTTTTAATGCGTTTTGCCATTTCCTTTACTGTTTCTTCAACATCTTTGGACGTCAAGTTTTTGACAACAAACAAATCCACATTCGCCCCTGCCGCCTTAAAGGCCCAAGCTGTCTCATATTCACAGTTGGTACCGGGGAAAATGGGTATAAACACCGTAGGCTTTGAAGATTTGATGCTTGGTTTTACAGTGTTCCTTTTATCATATGCAAATTTTTCGACAATATTCCTATTATCGTCCGTTTTGGTTGGAAATACTTCTTCAAGCGTACCGCTCCAAACGGATATAAGCTTGTCTATTTCAAAGCTAAAGCCTTTGCCGCAAATACTTGCTCCGCCTGTTCTTCCTATAACCCTGCCAAATTCCACATCTTCTGTTACTTCAAGGATTATGCTTCCATAACTTGGGGCAAAAAGCTCGTCATCCTTCACATTTTCAAAAGTAAAGCCAATTTTGTTGCCGAACGCCATTTTTGAAATAGCCTCGCAAAGACCTCCGCCTGTTACCACATAGGACGAAAGAACTTTGCCGCTGTTTATAAGCCTGGTCACTTCTTCGTATTTAGATTTCAAATCATCAAACACAGGTAGGTAATTTTCGTCCTTTTCAAATTCAACCAAAACAACTTTGCTGTTTTCTTTTTTAAACTCTCCGGAAACAACCTTCCTTGCATCAACAGCGTCAATAGCAAATGAAACAAGGGTCGGTGGAACATCCAAATCCAAAAAGGAGCCTGACATGCTGTCCTTGCCGCCAATCGATGCAATATTAAGGCATCTTTGCGCATGGTAAGCACCCAAAAGTGCACAGACCGGTTTTCCCCACCTTAAAGGCTCGTCCCCAAGGCGCTCGAAATATTCTTGGAATGTAAGGTAAGTAGTTTTGTAGTTTCCGCCTTTGGCAACCACTTTAGCCACAGATTCCACCACCGCATATAAAGCGCCGTGGAAAGGGCTCCAGCTTGAAAGGTTTGGGTTAAAGCCAAAAGCCATAACCGTTGCTGTGTTGGTGCTGGCGTTTAACACAGGAATTTTTGCGGCCATTGCCTGCTCCGGCGTAAGCTGATGTTTTCCGCCCAGGGGAAGCAGTACGGACCCGCCTCCTGCAGTGCTGTCAAACTGCTCTATCAAGCCTTTTTGGCTGCACACATTAAGGTCTGCCAAGGTTTCAAGCCATCTTTCCTGTACGCTTTGGGATGAAGCGTTTATAAAATAGCTGTTTTTATAGTCAACCGCAGGAACCTTAGCCCAAGCAGTTTTCTTAACACCGCTTGTATTTAAAAATTCTCGGCTGATATTGACAATTGTTTTTCCCCGCCAAGTCATGACAAGCCTTTTTTCCTCGGTAACCACCGCTACCTGTGTTGCCTGAAGGTTTTCGCTTTCGGCAAGGGAAACAAAGCGCTCTTTATCCTTTGCACTTATAACAACCGCCATTCGCTCTTGAGATTCGGATATGGCAAGGTCTGTTCCGGATAAACCTTCGTACTTTGTTGGAACTGTGTCCAAATCAATCAAAAGACCGTCAGCCAGCTCGCCAATGGCAACAGAAACACCGCCTGCGCCAAAGTCGTTACAGCGTTTGATAAGGCGGGTAAGCTCAGGATTTCTGAAAAGCCGCTGCATTTTACGCTCCTCAATCGGGTTTCCTTTTTGAACCTCCGCACCGCACTCTAAAAGGGAATCTTCCGTGTGCGCTTTTGAAGAGCCTGTTGCGCCGCCACAGCCATCTCGCCCTGTTTTTCCGCCAAGCAGCAGTATAACGTCGCCCGGCTGCGGAACTTCTCTTACAACATTATAGGCAGGAGCCGCAGCCACCACCGCTCCCAATTCCATTCTTTTAGCAACATAGCCATCGTGGTAAATTTCGTTTACAAAGCCTGCCGAAAGCCCGATTTGATTTCCGTAAGAGCTGTATCCTTCAGCGGCTGTTGTTGTAATTTTACGCTGCGCAAGCTTGCCGCTTAGTGTTTCCTCTATAGGCTTTCGAGGGTCACCGCTTCCTGTTATCCGCATCGCCTGATAAACATAAGCTCTGCCGGATAAGGGGTCTCGAATTGCGCCGCCAAGGCAGGTTGACGCTCCGCCAAACGGCTCGATTTCCGTTGGGTGGTTGTGGGTTTCGTTTTTAAACATAACAAGATAAGGCTCTGTTTTTCCGTCCACATCCACATCCACTTTAATGCTGCAGGCATTTACCTCCTCCGACTCGTCCAGGGCGGTCAAAACGCCTTCTTTTTTAAGCTTTTTGGCAATCATTGTCGCCATATCCATAAGGGTAACGTCTTTTTCCTTGTCACCGTAGACACCCTCTCTGTCGGATAGGTACGTATTATAAATACTTTCGATTAGCTTGTCCTCGAATTTAATTTCTTCAAGCTTGGTTAAAAACGTGGTATGCCTGCAATGGTCCGACCAGTAAGTGTCCAGCACACGAAGCTCTGTAATTGTAGGGTCTCTTTTTTCAAAATCCTTAAAATACTTTTGGCAAAATAAAATGTCTTCCAAATCCATTGCAACGCCATATCTTTTGGCAATTTCTTCAAGTCCTTCTTCATCTTCGGTGATAAAGCCGGAAACAACCTCAACATCGCCCGGCTGCCTGTAATCCATTTCAAGGGTTTGAGGCTTTTTTAGGTCAACCTCTTGAGATTCCACCGGGTTTATGTAATAGTCTTTGATTTTTTGAAATTCATCGTCTGAAACATCGCCGGTTATGGAAATTACCTTTGCAACCCTTACGGTTGGTTTTTCTTCTTTTATAAGCATTTGCAGGCACTGCTCGGCGAAATCCGCCCTTTGGTCATACTGACCGGGTAAAAAAGCCATTGCAAAGACGCGCTCCTCCTTAGAAAAGGGAAAAGCCTCGTCATATACATTGTCCACGGACGGCTCTGAAAAAACGGTCTGTCTTGCCGCCTCATAATACTTGGGGCCAAGCCCCGAAATATCGTATCTTATAAGCACCCTAACTTTTTTAATTCCACAAATGCCAAGATTTTCCGTCAAGTCCTTTTGCATCTTTTGTGCTTCGATGTCATAGCCTTGCTTTTTTTCAACAAAGATTCGTTTAATCATTCAATAAATTCCTCCCGAATTCATAGCAAACAGCTTGAAAATTTTTCTAAAAATTTTTCGTTGGATTTTCTGTCTTTTATTGAAATTCTTATATATTGACCGTCAAGTCCACCAAAGCTGTTGCAATTGCAAACACTTATTCCTTTGTTTGCCATTCGCTCGCAAAAGATGGCCGACGGGATTTGCTCAAGCTCGATAAAAATAAAGTTGGCAAAGGGCTTGTACGCATTAACACCGCCTAAAGTGCTGACCATGTAGTAAAACCTTTTCGGCTCCGACAAAAGCCAAGCCTTCGTCTTTTTAATATATTTAAAATCCCTAAAAAGAGTTTCAAACGCAATAAGGGGAAGGTATCCCACAGTTCCGGGGAATTGATTTTTATGTAAAAGCTCCGTAAGGCTTTCGCAGGAGATTGCATAAGAAAAACGAAGCCCTTTTAGCGCAAAGTAATTTGACAGGGTTCTCAAAATAATTACATTTGCATATTTGGAAATATATTTAACAGCAGATATGTCCACGCTCACAAAATCCGCATACGCTTCGTCTATAACGACATAAATCCCCTTTTCCTGGCAATAGTCAAGGATTTTAAGCAAAAGGTTTTTGGGTATAATCCGGCTTGTGGGGTTATTGGGGTTTGCCAATATAACCATATCAACACCCACTTGAGCTGATTTTTTAAAGGTTTCAAAATCCAAATCAAAATCATTTTCTTTATTTAAAAAACACGGGACCACATCAGAGCCGCTTTCCCTACAGGCCTTTGCATACAAAGGCGGTGAAGGAAAAACAACAAGGGTGCGCACCGGCTTTAAACACTTTAGCGCAAGGTATAAAAGCTCGCTTGTGCCGCTGCCAAGTGTTAAATTTTTGTCGCTGACGCCATGATAAGCCGAAATGGCATCCAAAGCGCCCACTTTAGCCATATCATGCCTTAAGCTAAGGTTTTTATAGGATTTTTGCATTTTCTTTTTAAAGGTTTTCGGAACTCCTAAAGGGTTAACGTTCAATGAGTAGTCTATTCTTATCACCTCTAAAGCAGTTTTATAACATTAAAATATCAATCCCCCTGCATACCTCACAGGGGGCGCTTTTAATTAAGGATTTTACGCCTGCGCTGCAGATGGCTGTGCTTGCAACAGCGCTTAGCGTTGGAGCGTTTTTTATAGTTCTTTGCCGCATTTTGCGCAAAAAGCGCTGTCATCGCTGACCTGGGCATTGCATGAAGGGCATGCCTTAACTGATTTGATTTCGTTTAATTTCTTCCGATATTCTTCTATTTCGGCAAGCCGCTCGTCGATATACTTGCAGTGAGCCTCTACCTCTTCCGAGGATACGGAGTTGTCCTTATATCCTTGGTAGATAAGCTTTCCTATGGATTCGTACCGTTCTTTTATGTCGCTGTTTGCCGCCGAGATTGCCAAAGTATATTTGGACTGTTCAACAACCTTGCTTGATTTTTTCATAGCAGTAGAAAAAATATTTGAAGTGGTTTTCTTTAGATTATCAAAAAAATTATCCATTACATAATCCTCCTTTTATATTAATATTATTCAAATCACACTTATATTGCAACCTTAATAAAGGATATAATGAAATTCGTTTATACTCGATGAAATTCGCTTACATTCATTATATCATATCCTTTATTTAATTACGCCTTCGGCGCAATGATGGATATGATGAAATTCACTTACATTCATTATATCACAATAAATTTAAAAAATAAAGATATTGCCAAAAAAAATATAATATTGTATAATATTTATAAAATGCTGAAATTATGAAACAGACGAAAGGACCATATTTATGAAGCTTGGAATTGTTGGACTTCCCAATGTTGGAAAAAGCACTCTATTTAATGCTATTACCAAAGCCGGGGCGGAGGCGGCTAACTATCCCTTTTGCACAATCGAGCCAAATGTGGGCATTGTAAATGTTCCCGACGGACGCCTTAAAGTGCTTGCAGAAATTAGCAGCAGCCAAAAAATTACCCCTGCAACCATTGAATTTGTGGACATTGCCGGTCTTGTCAAAGGCGCAAGCCGCGGCGAGGGCCTTGGAAACAAATTTTTATCCCATATCCGCGAGGTTGACGCAATAGTCCATGTTGTGCGCTGTTTCGAGGATAAGAACATAACTCATGTGGACGGCAATGTTGATGCCATACGTGATGTTGAAACCATAGCACTGGAGCTTATTTTTGCGGATTTGGAATCCATCGAAAAAAGGATTGAACGCACTAAAAAGGCAATGAAGGGCGGAGATAAAAAATACGCCATAGAGCTTTCGTTGTTTGAAAGAATAAAAGAAGCGCTGGAAAAAGGAAAGCCTGCAAGCTCGGTGGAGCTTTCCGCCGAAGAAGAAATTATTATGAAAGAAGTATCCCTTCTTACCATGAAACCCGTAATATTTGCCGCAAACGTTTCGGAAGGCGAGCTTTTTGAATATGAAAAAAACGAGAACTACCAAAGCCTTGCAAGGTATGCAAAAGAGCAAAACTGCGGAATTTTGCCCGTTTCGGCAAAAATCGAAGAAGAAATATCCCAGCTTGATGATAGTGAAAAGGCGGTCTTTTTGGCTGATTTAGGAATCGAAGAATCAGGGCTTGACAGACTGGTTAAGGAAAGCTACAAGCTTTTGGGTCTTATTAGCTATCTGACAACAGGTCCACAGGAAACAAGGGCGTGGACTATCAAAAGCGGAACAAAAGCACCCGCCGCCGCAGGGAAAATTCACTCTGATTTCGAGCGGGGCTTTATACGGGCGGAGGTTGTATCGTACGATGATTTGGTTGAATGCGGAAGCATGAGCAGCGCTAAAGAAAAAGGACTGGTCCGCCTGGAAGGCAAGGACTATGTTGTAGCGGACGGGGATGTAATTTTATTCAGATTTAATGTATAACGTAAAAAAACCGGCGGTTGCCGGTTTTTTTTAACGAAAAATTGCACTTGGACGTGAATTTGCGCTTAAAGAAGCCGCCCGGATGCCCAGATGCCTAAAGAATCTTTTATATTTCCAAGGGAATGACCTGGCACCCGTCCACATAACCAAAAAGCTCTACCAAAGACGGGACTTCGTTTCCCATTTTGGTAACCTTTGCGCTTGCACAGGAGGTGCCAATTACAAGCTGTTTTGAAAAACTAACCCCTTGAAGGTGCCCATAGCATACTCCGCTTAAAAAGGCGTCTCCCGCCCCTACGGTGGAAAAAACCTCTACAGCAGGCCCGGCAACAACATATCCTTCGTTTTTTGAAATCCCCACTGCTCCTTTTTGTCCCATGGTTACTATTACATATTCTATGCCATACCTTTCAATAATCCTGCGCCCTTCAAAAGCAATCTCCTCTATGCCAAGCCCCGATTTGCCGAGCATGCCTTCAAATTCTTTAAGGTTGGGCTTGATAAGATAAGGCCTGGCGGCAAGGCTTTCTTTCAAAACATTTCCCCCGCAGTCCAAAAACACAGGCTTGTCATATTCATGGGCTATTTTTATAAGCTCGTAATATGTAGTGTTGGCCATACCGGGAAGGAGGCTTCCGCTTATAACAACTATTTCGCTTTGCGGGAGCTTTTCCCTGTACTTATCTATAAATCTTTTATAGTCATAGTCTAAAACAGGTGTTCCACGCTCGTTTATATCTGTAAAGGATTTTGTTGACATATCCACTATTTTAACATTAATTCTTGTGCTGAAATCTTCGGCTTTGATTAAATCATAGCTAATGTTTTCTTCGTTTAATTTGCTCAATAATATTTCCCCCACCATGCCCCCATAAAACCCCAGGGCAAGGGTATCCAAACCCAAAAGGCGCACAACCCTTGAAACGTTTATCCCTTTGCTGCCCGCATTTAAAATAACGTGATGGGAATGGTTTACAGTGTTTTGCAAGAATTTATCTAAAATGTATGTTTTATCAATAGATGGATTTACTGTAATTGTAAGAACCATGTCCTCCCTCCTTTTTTTGGATATATTATAATTAGATTATATAATGTTTTTTATAAAAAAGCAAACTTTTTTAAGTTTCTCCTTGAACTTATGCAAAAAATATATTATAATAAGTACATACCGCACTAGTCGGGGCGTTAGCGGTGCCCTGTACCCATAATCCGCTATAATGGGGACGAATGCTCATTTGAGGTATTAAAGCTTTAAGGTCTGAACTATTATCAGCGTGTTGACGGCTCGGTCCTGTGCAACAGGATGCTGTGAACCTCGTCAGGTCGGGAACGAAGCAGCGATAAGCAGATTTTCCTGTGTGCCTCAGGGGTGCCGGGCTTGAGCGTTGATGATAGGTATCGCTTAGGGCTTTGTATCGATTTTGAGCTGTGCGGTATATTTACATATTTTTATGGAGGCTAAATATGGCTTACCAAGTAATATACCGTAAATGGCGGCCCCTTGTGTTTGAAGATGTAGTGGGGCAAAACCATATTACGGATACTTTAAAAACTGAATTGATTACCAAAAAGGTAGCGCATGCCTACCTTTTTTGTGGTACACGGGGAACAGGCAAAACAACCACTGCAAAAATTTTAAGCCGTGGCGTAAACTGCGAAAGACTTACCCCAAACGGCAACCCCTGTAACGAATGTCCAAGCTGCACCGGGATTTTGCACGGCACCATTATGGACGTTATAGAAATTGACGCCGCCTCAAACAACGGTGTTGAAAACATCCGTGACCTTAGGGACGAGATAATATATACTCCGGCTAATGTTAAACACAAGGTTTATATTATAGACGAAGTGCATATGCTATCAACAGGTGCATTTAACGCTCTTCTCAAAACCCTTGAGGAGCCGCCTGCTCATGCAATTTTTATTCTTGCAACCACAGAGCCTCACAAAATTCCCGCAACCATCCAGTCAAGGTGTCAGCGTTTTGATTTCAGGCGCATTAAAAGCAAGGATATAGCAGGCAGAATCGGGGAAATAGCCCGAAAGGACAATATCTCAATTGAGCAAGATGCCATAAATCTTATTGCAACACTTGGCAATGGCTCAATGCGTGATGCCCTTAGCATATTGGACCTTTGCATCTCCATTGAAGGCAACATTACAAAGGCAGATATTGAAAACTTGGTTGGCGTTCCAAACTCGAAGGTGCTTTTTGACACCTGCGCAGCTATTATAAATTCCGATATTTCAAGCGCCTTGCTTTGTATTAACAATGCATCGGGCGCAGGACGCGATATTCTTAATCTGGCAGAGGAGCTTTTGGGCTTTTTTAGAGAAATACTGATTTGCAAATTAACAAAATCACCTTCGGATATATTGGATAAATCTGATGAAGAAATCGGCAAAATGACTAATCTTGCCTCTCAAACCAGCGATGAGACGATAATTCACGCAATAAGCGTATTGTCGGAGGCTGTAGCCACATGTCGGTGGGCGTCCAATCAAAAGGTAATTTTAGAAGCTGCTTTGGTGAAAATTTGCCGTCCCGAGCTTGACTCTTCCTCTGAAGCCTTTGCGGCGAGAATCAAAAAGCTTGAAGCGGCTTTGAAATTAGGCGGATTTTCTTCAAACACAGCTAAAGAGCCTTTGAGACTGCCCAAACAAACAGAAACAAAGAATGTCCGGGAAACTTCTAAAGAGGAATCGAATATTCCTCCCTTCCCTGAGCTTCCTCCTCCCGAGGATGAATTTCCAAAGCCTGCACCTTTTTCATTGGAAAAAGCAAAAGAGCCGACGATTCAAACGGAAACTGAGCAAAAACCGACAGAAGAGAAGGCTTTGCCTTTGGGGCAGGAGTTTGATAGCGGCAAATGGGCGGATATTGTAGCTGCTCTTAAAGTTCAGGACCCAAGCTCCGGAGCACTGCTTGAAAAAACCTCTGTCCAAATAAAAAACGATAATTTTTATGTTATTTTTGAAATAGATTCCCTAAAGGATGTTGCCGAAAAAGATACCGTGCTGACAGACTTAATTAAAAAAGCGGTTGGCAACTATGACATTCGCTATGTTACAAAAGAGGAATTTGGCAAAAAGAAGTTTAACCAAAAAGACCCTTTAGACGAGCTTATTGCAAAAAAAGCCGATTTAGGCGAGCAAATGACTATTTTTTAAACACAAACTTTTTAGGAGGTAATTTATATGGCAAAAAATAAATTTCCCGGCATGGGCGGTAACATAAACAACATGCTAAAGCAAGCTCAGAAAATGCAAAAGCAAATGGAGCAAATGCAAGCAGAGCTTGAAGAAAAAACCGTTGAAGCAACATCCGGCGGCGGCGCGGTAACCGTTGTCGTTACAGGTAAAAAGGAAGTCAGCTCCATTAAAATAAGCCCCGACGCAATAGATTTGGACGATGTTGAAATGCTTGAAGATTTAATCCTTGTGGCGGTAAACGACGCACTTTCCAAGGTGGACGAGATGACGGCAACGGAAATGGGCAAAATCACGGGCGGGTTTAACGTCCCGGGATTATTTTAAATGCCATGGATTTTTATGTAGCCCCTTTGGCAAAACTAATAGAGCAGTTTGAAAAGCTGCCCGGAATAGGTCATAAAACCGCAAGGAGATTGGCGTTTCATATTTTGGATTCTTCCGAAGACGAAGCAAAGGAATTTGCCGATGCCATTATTTCGGCAAAAAGTCTTGTAAAATACTGCAAGGTATGCCAAAACATAACAGACACCGATGTTTGCAGCGTTTGTGAAGACGACAGGCGCGACAGGAGCATTATCTGCGTTATGGAAAGTCCAAAAGATGTTATCTCTCTTGAAAAAACAAGGGAATACAATGGGCTGTATCATGTTCTCCATGGCGCCATCTCACCAATGGACGACATTGGGCCGGAAGATATAAAAATTGCAGAGCTTTTAAGCCGCCTTGGCGACAATACCATAAAAGAGGTTATTATGGCGACCAACCCAAACATTGAAGGCGAAGCCACCGCCA
Organism: Eubacteriales bacterium; assembly: GCA_028697835.1. Lineage (GTDB taxonomy): Bacteria > Bacillota > Clostridia > Monoglobales > Firm-18 > STE-11. The sequence goes on from JAQVDK010000008.1 coordinate 36,441, forward strand.
TGTATATATCAAGGCTTATAAAGCCCATGGGAATTAAGGTAACCCGCATTGCACACGGTGTTCCCGTTGGCGGCGATTTAGAGTATGCGGATGAAGTCACCTTATCGAAAGCTATCGAGGGACGGAGAGAAATATAATATGGATTTGCTAAACACACAGGACACAAATGACAAGGCTGTCCTTTTTGGTATATTTAAAAATAGCAGGGATTATTTAAACGACTGCACGCAGGATTCCATGGAAGAGCTGGCACTTTTGGCGCAAACGGCAGGCGCCGAGGTTGTCGGCTCCATGATTCAAAACAGGCAGTCCCCCGAAAGTGCCACTTATCTTGGCGAGGGCAAGGTTGAAGAACTTCGCTTTTTATGTCATGACCAGGGTGCCAATTTAGTAATATGTGATGACGAGCTTTCCGGCGTGCAGGTTAGAAACCTTGAAAGCGCTTTGGATGTGCGTGTAATTGACCGCAGTGCGCTGATTTTGGACATTTTTGCGCAGCGGGCAAAAACCAAGGAAGGTCAGCTTCAAGTCGAGCTTGCCCAGCTTCAATACTTCCTTCCCCGCCTTACAGGCTCGTTTACCGATTTGTCCCGCCAGGCAGGCGGCGGCGGAATCGGCGGCGCAAGGCGCGGACCGGGTGAAACAAAGCTGGAAACCGACAGGCGGCACATCAGAAACAGGATACAATTTATTACAAAACAATTGGCAGAGGTTGAAAAACACCGAAACGTCCAACGCAAAAGCCGTATTAAAAAAGGAATACAGCAAATAGCAATTGTTGGGTACACAAACGCCGGAAAATCCACTCTTTTAAACTATCTTACCAATGCAGGCGTTCTGGCGCAGGACAAGCTTTTTGCAACCCTGGACCCAACAGCAAAAAAGCTTACTCTTCCCGATGGGACAAATACCATAATTATAGATACGGTTGGCTTTATAAGAAAGCTTCCCCACCATTTGATTAAAGCCTTTAAATCAACTCTTGAGGAGTCAACCAATGCGGATGTTATTCTTCATGTTGCGGACGCTTCCTCCCCTCATGTCAGCGACAATATAAAAGTTGCGGAAGGGTTGCTCTTCGAACTTGGAGCTTCTGACAAGCCTCGAATTACCGTCTATAATAAAATTGATTTGGCAGATGAAAGCTTTATACCCCAGGCAAGTGAAAATTCCGTTGAAATCAGCGCCAAAACAGGCTATGGAATAGATAACCTGCTCCAAAAGATATGCAGCATAATGCCTGAGAAGCGTTATAATATAAAAGTGCTTATCCCTTACTTGCAAGGTTCTTTGGTTTCAATCATTCATAAAGAGGCATTTGTTAAAACCGAAGAGCATACAGACAAGGGAACCTTGATGGAAATTGTTGCCGACAGTAAGCTTATGGCGATTGTGAGTGATTATATTGTATGAATATTTGACCGTCGAAAAGGCGGCCAATGCTGAATTTATTGAAAAAAAGTCGCGCTTTATTTCGCATGTTCTGCCCATTTCAAAAGAAAGCGAGGCTTTGGAGTTTATAAACTCCATAAAATCTAAATTTTGGGACGCTACCCACAATGTTTATGCCTACATCCTTAGGGAAAACAATATACAGCGCTACTCCGACGACGGGGAGCCTTCGGGGACTGCAGGCATCCCAACCTTGGACGTTATGCGAAAGGAAAACCTTACAGATGCATGTATTGTTACAACCCGCTATTTTGGAGGTACGCTTCTTGGCGCAGGCGGTTTAGTTCGGGCTTATACAAAGTCCGCTAAGCTTGGCATAGACAGTGCGGGAATTATAAAGAAAATATACTGCTTTGAATATAAAATAACCTTAGATTATCCGCTTATGGGAAAGGTGCAAAATGCCGCCATGGAGCTTGGCGTCATTTCGGGTGACATACAGTACACCGACAATGTTGTGCTTACCTTTCTTGTTCCCCACACGGTTTGCGGCTTTAAGGAAAAAATTATAGACATAACCCACGGAAGCTCCATTATAACTAAAAAGTCCGAAGGGAGATTTATTGATGTTAAGTGATATTGAAATAGCCCAAAGAGCAAAAATGCTGCCTATCAACAAGGTGGCACAGTCAATTGGCATAACCGAAGACGAGCTGGAGTTTTACGGAAAATACAAAGCAAAACTTAGCGAAAGTTTAGAAAAAAGGCTGAGCGGCAAAGAGGACGGAAAGCTGATTTTGGTAACCGCAATCAACCCAACCCCTGCCGGAGAGGGCAAAACCACCACAACCGTAGGGCTGGGGCAAGCATTCGCCAAAATCGGAAAAAAAGCCGTAATCGCCCTGCGTGAGCCTTCCTTAGGACCTGTTATGGGCGTAAAGGGCGGGGCGGCAGGCGGCGGATATTCCCAAGTTGTGCCCATGGAGGATATAAACCTTCATTTTACGGGAGATATGCATGCTATAACAGCGGCTAATAATCTTCTTTGTGCCGTGATTGACAACCACATACAGCAAGGAAACAGCCTTAACATTGATACAAGAAACATTCCATTTAAGCGTGTTTTGGATATGAACGACAGGGCGCTTAGAAATATTGTGGTCGGCCTTGGCGGAAGGGTTAACGGTGTTCCCAGGGAAGACGGCTTTATGATTACAGTTGCATCGGAGGTTATGGCTATTTTATGCCTTGCCCTTGATTTGCAGGATTTAAAGGAGAGGCTCGGAAACATCATAGCCGCATATGATACAGACGGAAATCCAATCACCGCAAGGGATTTGGGCGCTAACGGCGCTATGGCGCTGCTCCTTAAGGACGCTATAAAGCCAAACCTTGTACAAACCCTTGAAAACACACCCTGCATTATGCACGGCGGACCTTTTGCAAACATTGCCCATGGCTGCAACAGTATTCGTGCCACAAAGCTTGCCTTAAAGCTTGGCGATTATTGCATTACGGAAGCCGGCTTCGGGGCGGACTTGGGCGCTGAAAAGTTTTTTGACATCAAATGCCGTTTAGGCGGTTTAAATCCGGATGCGGTAGTTTTGGTAGCCACCGTTCGTGCCCTTAAATATAATGGCGGCGTTTTGAAGGCAGATTTGCAAAAAGAAAACCTGCCTGCTTTGGAAAAGGGAATTGCAAATTTAGGGGCGCATATAGAAAATATTAAAAAATATAACATTCCCTGTGTTGTGGCTATAAACACTTTTGATACGGACACCGAATCTGAGCTTGATTTTGTTTTTGAATATTGCAAAAGCCTTGGCATTGAATGTGCTCTTTCACGGGCATTTGCAAAAGGCGGGGAAGGCGCCGTGGAGCTTGCGGAAATAGTGGCAAAAACCGCCGACCGTGGCGGAAGCTTTGCTCCCCTTTATGACGATTCCCTTTCTATTAAAGAAAAAATTTATACCATTGTAACCAAAATTTACGGTGGAAAAGACGTTACATACACACCGGGAGCGGAAAAGTCCATAGCGAAGCTTTCGCAGCTTGGTTTTTCATCAATGCCTGTGTGTATGGCAAAAACTCAGTATTCCTTAAGCGACAACCCGGCGCTTTTGGGAAGGCCAAAGGACTTTACCGTAACGGTTAGGGAAGTTAGGGTGTCGGCAGGCGCAGGGTTTATAGTAGCGCTTACAGGGGATATAATGACAATGCCAGGGCTTCCGAAGGTGCCTTCGGCATGCAAAATAGATATTTTAGAAAGTGGAGAAATAACAGGACTGTTCTAATGAAAAAACTTGTTTCCAAATCTGAAAAAGAAACATTTGATATAGGTTTTAAAATAGGGGAAAAGCTTCATCCGGGCTCGGTTGTGGCTTTGCTTGGAGATTTGGGCTGCGGAAAAACAGCGCTTACCCGTGGAATTGGGGCATACTTTGATGTGCAAAATGTTGTAAGCCCCACTTTTACCTTGGTTAATGAATATAAATCAACAATCCCCATATACCATTTCGATGCCTATCGTATAGATTCTGAAGGCTGGATTGATGCAGGATTTGACGAGTATTTATTTGCGGACGGCATTTGCATAATTGAATGGGCGGATAATTTAAACGGGATTCTTCCTGAAAATACTATTAAAATCACCATAACAAAAAACTTGGACAATGGCGACAATTACAGAGAAGTTACGATTGAAGGTGTGGATTTTTGAAGATTTTAGCAGTTGACAGTTGCTCCAACGTTGCAACCTGTGCCTTATGCGTTGATGAAAAATTAGTTGCCGAGGTTGTTTTAAACGATAAAAAGACTCACTCGGTAAAGCTTTTGCCGCAAATTGAATGCATGCTGAAAATGGCGGACGTGGATATTACACAAATAGATTATTTTGCAGTATCCTGCGGCCCCGGCTCTTTTACGGGGCAAAGGATTGGCATAGCAACCGTAAAGGGGCTTGCACATGCCCAAAACAAGCCATGCATCGGTGTATCTTCCCTGGAGGCGCTGGCATATAATGTTCCTCTGACCCCTTACCAGGTCTGTCCGATAATGGATGCCCGCCGCCAGCAGGTCTATACGGCAACGTTTAAAAATTTAGACCGCATAAAACCTGACAGGGCAATTTCCCTTGCTAAGCTGCTTGAAGAAGTTGATGGGCAGGATACTGTTTTTTTAGGCGATGGTGTGGATGCGTTTAGGGATATTATAAAAGAAACTCTTGGAAGCTATGCGCACTTCCCACCCTTGCATCTTATGCACCTTCGCGCATCGAGCGTGGCGGCTTTGGCAAGTGTTCACATAAAAAACGGTAACACAGCAGATGTTCACAGTTTAGAGCCCCTGTATCTGCGGCTTTCGCAGGCAGAGCGCGAACGTTTGGAAAGGAGCAAAGGAAAATGATTGTTATAGGAAGCGACCATGGAGGATTTGAGCTTAAAGAGGCTTTAAAAGCATACCTTGAAGGAAAAGGTAAAAAAGTTTTGGACTGCGGAACATACTCTACGGATTCGGTGGATTATCCCGACATTGCCAAAGACGTATGCTGTAAAGTGCTAAGCGGCGAGGGTGAATTTGCAATACTGGTCTGCGGAACCGGAATTGGTATAAGCATTGCCGCCAACAAAATAAAAGGAATCAGGGCGGCACTTCTTTGCAACACCTACTCCGCGCGAGCTACAAAAGAGCACAATGACGCAAATGTCATATGCTTTGGCGGAAGAGTCACAACGCCCGAGGTTGCAATAGAGATGCTTGATGCCTATATGAACGCAAAATTCCAAGGCGGAAGGCACCAAACCCGAATAGACAAGCTTACGGAGTTATAATTAGCTGCTTTGCAAGGCGTAACTTCCTATAAATTAAAAAAAGGGGGGATGGGCTTCATAGCTTTGAAGCCTTATGTTTTATGGAAAGACGAGATAAACATAACTATTATTTGGATATTGCCGAAACTGTGCTGGAGCGTGGCACGTGCCTAAGGCGCAATTTTGGAGCTATTATCGTTAAAAATGACCAAATTATTTCCACCGGATATACAGGTGCGCCAAGACGCAGGAAAAATTGCATAGACCTTGGATATTGCAGGCGTGAGCAGCTGCAAATTCCCCGAGGGGAGCGATACGAACTTTGCCGCTCTGTCCATGCCGAGGCCAACTGCATTATACACGCATCAAGGAACGAAATGTTAGGCTCTGTTTTGTATTTGGCGGGACGAGATATGCGAACCGGAGAGCTTGTGCCCGATGCTTCAAGCTGTGCAATGTGTAAAAGACTGATTATAAACGCCGGAATTGATAAGGTGATTATCCGCAACACAAAAGATAAATATACGGTTATTGAAGTTCAAAGCTGGATTGATGACGACGACTCCCTGTCGGATACCCTTGGATATTAAAGCTAAAAGTCGAACGCTCTCGTTGTTTGTCATAATTTTTGGAACAATAGTTCTACCATTTTTTACAAGTTTGTGATATAATGAGCGTAAGCGAATTTCATCATATCCATCCTTGCGCCAAAGGCGAGATTTAATAAGGGATATGATATAATGAGCGTAAGCGAATTTCATCATATCCATCCTTGCGCCAAAGGCGAGATTTAATAAGGGATATGATATAATGAGCGTAAGCGAATTTCATCATATCCATCCTTGCGCCAAAGGCGAGAT
>JAQVDK010000062.1 GCA_028697835.1 Eubacteriales bacterium
AATCAAATTACTATATTATATTAACATAATTCAATTACATTTGCAAGAGAAATTAGCCCTTTTGGAAATATAAAATATAGCACATCCGCTATAATCCTACAAGCGCTTTTTTCCTGCCTGGCTTGTCAAGTTGACAAAGAGAAATAATTGTGGTACAATACACCGGTAACAAAAAATCGATAACATTTACCAAAATATGCATAAACTGCATCAATTTGGATATAATGTTATAGAGCAGGTACTGCACAAAAATGTTTGTTTATTCATATAATATACGATACAACATGCGCTACATGCTCTAAAAAAGGATTAGGGTTTTACTTGTTTTTAAATTAACTTGAATTTTATCCCCTTTTCCGAACAATTAGGAGGTAAACATGCATTTGTTAGACAATGATGCTAAGCCTCGCCCTACTTGGCGCCTTATCGTCTTGCTTGTTTTTATTTTGACGATTGGCGCAATGACAGTAAGCGGCTTGGTTTACGCAATGTCAAAACAGGTGAGCATTGTAGATGACGATGGATATTATGAAGCATTTGTCACCTACAAGAAAACAACCGCCGATGTTTTGGAGGAAAAAGGAATTGTACTGCGTGAAAAAGACGAAGTGAATTTCGACCTTGACGAGGTAATCAAGGATGGTGCGCAAATTGTTGTCAGCAGAGCCGTTGCCATCCAAATCGTAGATGGTAATGAGACCTATTTTGTAAGGACAGCTAAAAAGAAGATAGCCGATTTGCTTGCCGCAGAAGGTATCGAGGTCGGCGAAAATACAGTTTTGAACGTAGAGCCGGATGATGTTGTTTTTGAAGGTATGACGGTAACCATAACCCATACCAGCGAGGAAATTGTTACCTTGGAAGAGGTTATTCCCTTTAAAATTACCAAGAAACCATCTTCCAAGCTTAAAGCGGGCGAAACCAAGGTTGTGCAGGAAGGCTCGGAAGGGCTTTTGGAAAAGCAATATAAGGTCTATTATGAAAACAACAAGGAAGTAAGCCGAGAGCTTTTAAACACTAAAGTAATAGTACCTGCTGTTGACAAAGTTATTCACTATGGCGAGGCGGCCCCTGCAACCGTTGCGGTTGCATACACACCGGGGACAATTGCTTCCCGCGGCGGCGAGCTTCGTTACAAGGGAGTAATTACCGCAAGTGCGTCTGCATACTGCATTAAAGGACGAACTGCAACAGGCATTCCAACAAAAGTAGGTGTTGTGGCTGTTGACCCGAAGGTTATACCATTGGGCTCCCGTCTTTATATTGAGGCCGCTGACGGTTCATGGACTTATGGAAACGCCATAGCCGCTGACACAGGCGGTGCTATAAAGGGAAACAAAGTTGACCTTTATGTGGAAACCTACAGCGAAGCTATAAACTTTGGTATCAGAAAAGCAAAGGTTTATATTTTGGAATAGTTTTTAGGTTATAAAAGGTGTTGGGATTTAACTTCTCAACACCTTTTTTTTGCGAAAATATTCAAATATATATCCCATAAAAACGGCAAAGCAAAATATAGTAGGGAACATATACCTTGAAAAGCAGTAAAAAGGAAGGTGCATGCAGTTGAAAAAAAACGGCACCGCTGCGACTATCCATGCAAGGGAAGTTTTGTTTTTTGAAAACAGATAAAGCAAGAAACCCATGACGCCCCCGATTAGCATGATATAGTGCTGAAAGATCCAAACGGAATCCTTGATGCCATAAAGGGGCAGCCACAAAAAAGGCTTATCCCAGTTTTTTATGGTCTTTCCTATGGTGTACCAGTATAGATACTTGAAAGGCTCATTTTTAATAACTTCTCTAAAGCGGATTTTAACCATTTCACGCTCAACGGCGTCTGTTACAATTTCGTCTTTGTCAAACAGCTCCAAATCTATGTCAGTTGTTTCTTTGATGATGTTGTAATAGTCAATCCCCTCTTCCTCCCTCACGGACTGGTCATAGTTTATAAATGTGCCTTGCAGCGCCGGGTTTCCGGAGGATTTTGTAAGGGGAACAAACTCGCCAAACAAAATAAAATTGCGCATAATCCAAGGCGATAGGATAAGGCACACAATTGCAATTACCACGCTTGCCAGCTTAACCATCTGCAAGGGCGGATACTTTTGTGTAAGCCACATTATAAAAACCACTATCGGAAAAGAAATTATAAAGGGACGAAAAAGCGCCGCCAGACCTAAAAATAGCCCGCCGCCTATGTAGTATTTCCACCTTCCCGTTTGTACGGCATGGATTGTAAACAGAAATAGCATTAAAAACAAAAAGTAAAAGCACCCTTCTGTCAATATAATATTGGTAATATAAATGCTTGGCGCATAAATGCACATCAAAAATGCGGCAACAAGCCCTGCTATTGAGGAAAAAAGCTGCCTTCCTATAAGAAAAATCAGATACAAACTTGCCGCTCCCAAAAGCGCCTGAAAAACCTTGAATTGAAGCAGGGGATATTTCCCAAACAACGCAACAAACACCGCAAGCACCGTTGTTATTCCGGGCATTATGAAAACAGTGTCCTTGTCCGGGTACCTGTAAGTGTATTTTCCCGTTTCAATAAGCGTCCATGCACTTCGCAGATATTTTACATCGTCATTGTCAAAGGTTTCAAAATTGCCTAAAAGAGCGCTGTCTCCATGAACCACAAAGCTTATAAAGCATAAGACCATGTAAACTGCCAAGATTACAAAAATAGCTATCTTTGTCTTTTTGTCCTCACCTTTAAGAGAAAACAAATGCCCTACCCCCTTGATATTAAAAAAGCACCTGCCGAAATCATGAAAAGTCCAATCCATTTAACGGCGGACACATTTTCCCTAAAAACAAAAATACCTACTAAAGCCGCCAGAACATAGCAAAGGCTTTGCAGCGGATAAGCGGTTGATATTTCCGTTTTGCTAAGGACATAAAACCAAATTACCGTTGCCACTATATAAACGCAAAGCCCTAAAAACACTAAGGGGGTGAATATGGTTTTTATAATGCCGGAGAGTGTAAACGAAAATCCAACCTTATCAAGCCCCAGCTTCCATAATGTCTGCCCCAGCACCAAAAGTATTATGTTTGCAAAAATTAGCGAAAGCGTTAAAAGACTCATTTGTTTTGCTCCTTTTTTGAAAGCTCGTTAAGCTTTTCTTTCAAAAGACCTATCTCTTGGGTAAGCCTTACAACCCTTTTGTTGGTATCGCTTATAAAAATGGTAATGTAGAATATAAAAGCCAAAAGAAAAGTAAGCGCTGCGACAAACAGCAGGGAAGGGGCATAATATACCTTTAGCGCTTGCGCTATTTTTTCAAGAAGATTCACATTTGCGGAGATTATTATAAGTAAAAGAGAAATCCCAACCCAAAACATTACATAGCGAAAGTCCAATTTCCGCTTGGCAAGGGCGGCAAGCGCCGCAACAAAGAACGCTACCGCAATAAGCGCCGTCGCCTGATATATGTTCATACAAATCTCCTTCCTTTTTTCATAAAAAGCAGGCATATAGTGACTTTTATGGTATAGTAAAGAGATTTTAAAGGTGTTATGGAAGACTTGCCCGCCATTCTCTGCTTCATGTCCACGGACACTTCCTTGATTTTGAAGCCGTTTTTCGCAATATACACAATTGTTTCCACTTCCGGATAATCTGTGGGATAGTATTTGGAAAATTGCTCGATAACCTTGCGGTTTACAGCACGATAGCCGCTTGTTGTGTCCGTAATTGCCTGTCCGGTAATAAAAGACACCAGCTTTGAAAAATAGACAATGCCTATTTTTCGAAAAAAGGATGGTGTGTACTCGGTTTTTTTAACGAAGCGTGACCCTATTGCCATATCGCATTTTTCATTTTCAATAAGGCTTAAAAGCTTATGCAAATCCTTTGGGTCGTGCTGCCCGTCCCCGTCGATTTGCACAACGCAGTCATATCCATGCTCCAGGGCATAAATGTATCCTGTTTGAACAGCACCGCCTATGCCAAGGTTCAAAGGCAGACGCACAGCCTTGGCACCTGCCCTTTGGCTTTCGGAAAATGTTTCGTCCCCGGAGCCGTCGTCAACTACTAAAACATCCACGTTTTCATGAGCCCCTTTAACTGTTTTAACAACGCTAAATATTGCTTTTCCCTCGTTATAAGCAGGGATAACAACAAGAGTTCTCAAAGCAACCACTCCTCATTTGTTTATTATATAACCTTGCTTTATATCTGTCAATTGTTTTTTTGCGTATTTGGCATCGTTTTATTGTTTCTCTAACTGCATTTATATATACGTTGACAACCATTTTTTCAGCTTTCCGACAGCTCTTTTTTCTATTCGCGACACATAGCTTCGCGATATGCCAAGAATTTTTGCCACTTCTTTTTGGGTAAGCTCTTTTCCGTCCTTAAGACCGTACCGAAGCTCTACAACGGTTTTTTCACGCCCTTTTAAAACGGCGTCTATGCCGTCATATAGCTTTACCAAACGGATTTTTCTGCTCACTTCTTCCAAAACCTCATCTTCGTTGCTGCCTAAAATATCATTAAATGTAATTTGGTTTCCTTCCCTGTCAAAGCCGATTGGCTCTTCTATTGAAACCTCGTTTTTGTTTTTTTTGGAGGAGCGTATGCACATTAGTATTTCGTTTTCTATACATCTTGCTATGTATGTTGAAAGCCTTGTACCCTTTTCGCTGTTGTAGCTGCTGATTCCTTTAATAAGACCTATTGTGCCCACAGAAATCAAATCCTCGCTGTCTTTTCCAGGGGTTGAATATTTTTTTGCAACATGGGCTACAAGCCTTAAGTTGCGCTCTATCAGAATGTTTTTTGCTTTTTCGTCGCCTTCTTCGTATAGTTTTAGATAGTGCTGCTCCTCTTTCGGCGTCAGAGGCTTTGGAAAGGAAGTTGTATTTGAAACATATGAAACAAGAATAAAAAGTTGCCGAAACAGCTCGCCTATAATAGACAATATCAAGATTCACACCTCCGTCAAAAATCTTGCAAAACCAGCCGTGCAAATTTTTGTTGCTATAACAAAGTATATGATTGAAGCAGCCTTTTTGTGCCTGTACGTCGGTAAATTTAAGTTAAAATCGAGCCAAAGCATTGATGTATAAAAAAACCAAAACAAAGTAACCTTTATATTGACCGTAAAGTGCATTAATGTTATAATGTATAAGTGAGCGTGCAACTTATAATGACTGTTGCAAAAGGGGGCGGCTGAAATGAGCGAAAAAAGCGATATTATGTATTTTGTTACACTTAAAGAAATTGTAGATAGGTTTAAGCTTGAATGGATAAACCGTCCGAAAAATTGTTCGGAAATAAAAATATCAAGCAACGAGGTTAACAGACCAGGCATGCAAATTGCCGGTTTTTATGATTATTTTGACGCAAACAGGATACAAATTTTAGGCATGGTAGAGCATAAATACCTTGAACATCAAAGCAGCAATGACAGAAAAGGCGTATTCAACCAACTTTTTTCAAAGCAGATTCCGCTTTTGGTTGTAACACGGGATTTGGAGATTTTTCCTGAAATAAGTGAAACTGCAAAAGAAAACAGTGTGGCGGTATGCCGGACTTCCCTTTCCACCTCCGAGTTTATGAGCGCTCTTATTGCGTTCCTTAATACATCTTTGGCGCCCAGGATTACCCGCCACGGCGTTTTGGTTGAAGTTTATGGCGAAGGAGTTTTGCTTTTGGGCGAAAGCGGGGTTGGAAAAAGCGAAGCGGCGGTAGAGCTTCTAAAGCGGGGGCACCGCCTTGTTGCCGATGACGCTGTGGAAATAAAAAAAGTTTCCGCAATATCCCTTGTAGGGTCTGCTCCGGAAATCATACGACACTTTATTGAGATTAGGGGCATTGGCATTATAGATGTAAAGCAGCTTTTTGGCATGGGTGCCGTTAAGGACAGTGAAAAAATCGATTTGGTCCTTAATCTGGAGCCTTGGGTTGACGGAAAGCACTATGACAGGCTTGGGCTTGTAAATGAATATACCAACATATTGGGAATAGAAATACCGTCCCTTGTGGTGCCGGTCAAGCCTGGCAGAAACCTTGCAATTATTGTAGAGGTTGCGGCTATGAACAACCGTCAAAAGCGTATGGGGTATAATGCGGCAGAGGCCTTAAACCAAAGGCTTATAAAAGGTATGGGCAAATCAATATATCAGGAGTGAAAATAGCATGAGAATTTTGGCGGACCTTCATTGCCATACAACAGCCAGCGCCCACGCATACAGCACCATTAAAGAATATGCGGACATGGCGGCGGAATATAGCATGGAAGCATTCGCGGTAACAAACCATGGCCCTAAGTCGGCAGACGGGGCGCATATTTATCATTTTGGAAACCTTGTCGTTGTGCCAAGGGTGATAAATGGAGTGACTGTTCTAAAGGGTGCGGAATGCAATATATTAGACAGTGACGGCACAATAGATTTGCCGCCTAACATTCTTGAAAAGCTTGATGTTATAATAGCTTCCATTCATCAAGCAGAATATGCGCCAAAGTCGGAAAAAGAGCATACAAAGGTTTTGCTAAATGTAATGGACAATCCAAATGTTCATATAATGGGGCATATGGGAAGGGAAAAAATGCCCTTCGATATTGAAAAGGTGGTTAAAAAGGCCAAGGAAACAAAAAAGCTTATCGAAATAAATTCTTCTTCCATAAAAAAAGAAGGCCGCATTTTGGAGCGCTGCCGGGAAATTGCCCTTGCATGCAAAAAGCATGAAGTACCAATCGTGGTAAATAGCGACTGTCACATCTGCTATGACATAGGCAATGTAGGCAATGCTATCGAACTGCTGGATTCCATCAATTTTGATAAAAATTTAATTATGAATACAAGCTTGGAAAAAGCTTTAGAATTTTTGAATATAAGATTATAACAGGAGGAAAAATATGTATTTAGGTGTTGATTTAGGAGGAACAAATATTGCAGTAGGACTTGTGGACAATAACCACAACATTATACACAAAGACAGCGTTCCTACACTGGCAAGCAGAACAGACAAAGAAGTGGTGGCGGACATTGCAAAGCTTTGTAAAAAGGTTTTGGCAGATACCAACACTGATGTTTCAAAAGTAAAATGGATTGGCATAGGTTCTCCGGGTACTCCCGACGCGGCGGAGGGCAAAATTATTTACACAAACAACCTGAACATGAGAAATACGCCCGTTCGTGCCTGGATTCAAGAAGAAATTGACCTGCCTGTTTATATTGAAAACGATGCAAACTGCGCCGCTTTGGGCGAGGCATACGCAGGAGCGACAAAAGGCATTGACACTTCCCTTATGATTACCATAGGTACAGGAATTGGCGGGGGAATTATAATAAACAAAAAAATCTACAGCGGCTTCAACTATGCCGGGGGCGAGCTTGGGCATATTGTCATATGCATGGACGGCAAACAATGCACCTGCGGCAGAAAAGGCTGCTGGGAAGCATACGGCTCCGCCAACGCCCTTAAAGAGCAAACAGCAGAGGCTGTTAAAAACAACCCCGAAAGTTTACTTGCTAAAATGGTAGACAACAACATTGAAAATATTACAGGCAAAACAGCCTTTGATGCAATGCGTGCGGACTGCCCCATAGGCAAGGCTGTTGTTGAGCAATATATAAAATATTTTGCCACCGGGCTTGTTGACATGATTAATATCTTCCAGCCGGAGGTGCTTGTAATAGGCGGAGGTGTTTCAAAAGAAGGAGATTATCTTCTTAACCCGCTTAAAGAAATCATAAACGCAAATGTTTACAGCCGGGATATCCCGCAAACCCAGATTCGTGTGGCTCAGCTTGGCAATGATGCCGGTATTATAGGAGCGGCGGCTCTTGGATTCTAATAAATAAAGGAGGTTCTTCTTGAAAAACTTAGATGTTTTGCAGAAACTAAAGCGCATATTTGACGAAAGTCAAATTATGATAGATGAACCTATGAAAAACCACACAACCTTTAAAATTGGCGGCAAGGCGGATTTTTTGGTCCAGCCCTCAAGCGAAGAACAAATTTCAAGGCTTGTAAAGGAAATAAAGGATGTACCCATTTTTGTCATGGGCAATGGCTCTAACCTTTTGGTAAGCGATAAGGGAATTGCCGGAATTGTTGTAAAGATATGCCGCTTGATGAGCCGTGTATTTGTGGACGGCGATGTTTTAAAATGCCAAAGCGGGGCGCTGCTTTCGGCAATTGCAGCGACGGCGCTTAAAAATTCTTTGGGCGGCTTTGAATTTGCCGCAGGCATTCCCGGAACGCTTGGCGGCGCCATCAGTATGAACGCCGGGGCCTATGGCGGGGAAATGAAGGATGTTGTAATCCTTTCGCGATATGTTGATGAAAACGGAGATATTATTACGGTAACCAATCACCAATTTGGTTACCGTAAAAGCGTTTTTACAGGAACAAAAAACATAATTACACAAAGTGAAATCAAGCTTTACAAAAAAGACCCCGCCGAAATAAAAGCATTAATGCAGGATTTATCCAAAAGGCGAAAGGAAAAACAACCCCTTGAGCTTTGCAGTGCAGGCAGCACCTTCAAACGTCCCGAAGGCTGCTTTGCAGGGAAGCTTATTGAAGAAGCCGGCCTTAAGGGATTTCGCATAGGAGGAGCGTGTGTTTCCACAAAGCATTGCGGCTTTGTGGTAAATGACGCTGATGCCACTTTTGAAGATGTGGTTCGGCTCATTGAGCATATACAAAATGAGGTACAAAAGAAATTCGGTGTTACACTGGAAACCGAGGTGAAAATATGCGGTTCGTTATAATTACAGGACTTTCAGGTGCAGGGAAAAGCCAGGCTGTTGACGTATTGGAGGATTCAGGGTACTTTTGCGTTGACAATCTTCCTCCTTCGTTTATTTCAAAATTTGCGGAGCTTTGCTTCAGCTCTCAGGGAAAACTTAACAAAGTAGCCATGGTATGCGATATAAGGGGCGGCGAAATGTTTGGAGAGCTTGCCAAGAGTCTGGAGGATTTGAAAAGCAAAGGCTTTAATTTTGAGCTTTTATTCTTGGAGGCAAATGACGAAACCCTTATAAAAAGATATAAAGAAAGCAGGCGCAAACATCCCCTTATGACGGATGACCGCCTGCCCGAAGCTATTGCCCGTGAGCGCAAAGTGCTGGAAGAGATTAAATCAAGCGCAACTCACATTATCGACACAAGCACAACCACAAGGCAGCAGCTTAAAAGCCAGCTTTTGCAAATATATGCCGAAAATGATAAAAATCAGGGCATTGTTATAAACATTATTTCTTTCGGCTTTAAATACGGCATCCCTTTGGATGCCGACCTGGTATTTGATGTTCGCTTTTTGCCAAACCCTTACTATATTCCCGAGCTTAAAAATTTAACCGGCCTTAACGATGAGGTTGTGGACTATGTTATGAGTTTTCCGCAAAGCAAGGAATTTAAAGAAAAGCTTTTTGATATGATTGATTACCTTCTTCCCCATTATATAGAGGAAGGCAAGTCGCAAATTGTCATAGCCATAGGCTGTACAGGAGGCATGCACAGGTCCGTAACATTTGCACGACATTTGGCGGGGCATATAAAAAGCAGCGGTTTTCGCGCCTACACCACCCACCGTGATTGCAAGTGCAATTTTTAAGCAGAAAAGAGGGAGTTTTTTATGAGAATAAAAAAAGAGCCCAAAGTTGTTGCCGTTGGTGGTGGAACAGGCCTTTCCACAATGCTAAGGGGGCTTAAAAAGTACACCCAAAACATTACCGCTGTTGTAACCGTTGCCGATGATGGCGGCGGCTCCGGAATGCTTCGACAGGATTTAGGCATTTTGCCGCCCGGTGATATAAGAAACTGCATTGTTGCCTTGGCAAAAACAGAGCCGCTGATGACAAAGCTTTTGCAATACCGCTTTGAAGAAGGTACTCTTGCGGGACAGTGCTTTGGCAACCTTTTTCTTGCTGCCATGTGCGGAATTTCCAAAAATTTTGAAGAAGCCGTGCAAAAAGTCAGCGATGTTTTAAGGGTAACAGGCAGGGTTCTTCCGGTTACCACCGATGATGTCAATATCGTTGCAGAGCTTGAAAACGGTGAAAAAGTTGTGGGCGAAAGCAAAATAGGTCATGCCCTGTCGGATAAAAAAAGCAAAATAAAGACCATATCCCTTATTCCACAGGATGCAAAGCCGCTGCCTGATGTTATCGAAGCCATAGGCGAGGCGGATATAATCGTTTTAGGTCCGGGAAGCCTTTATACAAGCATTATACCTAATTTAATAGTAAAGGGCGTATCAGAAGCGATTGCTAAAAGCCCGGCTATAAAAATGTATGTGTGCAATATCATGACTCAGCCCGGCGAAACGAACAACATGACTGCTTTTGACCATGTTTCGGCCATATTCTGCCATGGAGGCGGGCGAATTATCGACTATTGCATTGCAAACCGACAGAAAATCCCGTCTGATTTGATGCAAAAATACATAGACGACGGAGCCCAAGCCGTAAAGGTTAGCCAAACACGCTTTACTTTGGAAAAAATAAAGCTTGTTGAAGGGAATTTTGTCAGCATAAGCGGCGGGCATTTAAGACACAACTACGATAATCTTGCCAAAACCATCTTTGATATTTATATTAATGAAAACAAGAAAAATAAAAGGTTTTTTAGTATTTTT
>JAQVDK010000063.1 GCA_028697835.1 Eubacteriales bacterium
CTTAACGGTTTCTGAGCGCAAGGCTTTCGGCAAGCTGTGAAAGAAAATTTCCCCTGTCGCCGAACCTATAAAGGGCAGCCTTTGCCTTGCCTGTATATTCGTCAAGAGCAGCCTTTGCGCCATCAATCCCAAATAGGGTTACAAAGGTAACCTTGCCTGTTTCGCTGTCTCGGTTGATGTTTTTGCCAAGGGTGGCTACATCCCCCTCAATATCAAGTATATCGTCCTTTATCTGAAACGCAAGACCCAAATTTTCGGCAAAGCCTTCGGCGGCAAGAAAGTCCTCATCATTTGGCCTGCCGCTTGCCAAGGCGCCAAGCTTGGCAGCAGCCACAATCAAAGCACCTGTTTTCTTTTTATGAAGAATCAAAAGCTCCTCATGGGATTTTGCTCCCCTTATATCTATAACCTGACCGCCTATCATTCCGTTTGCACCGCTTAGGGCCGATAAAATTTTCAAAGCCTTGGCAATGGTTTCACCCGGAGCGTTTGCATTTGCAATAGTTTCAAAGGCATGATTTAAAAGTGTATCCCCTGCCAAAAGAGCCAATGCCTCGCCATATTTTACATGGCAGGTAGGCACGCCACGCCTTAAATCATCATTGTCCATGCAGGGAAGGTCGTCGTGTATCAGCGAATAAGTATGAATATATTCCACAGCGCAGGCAAAGGGCATAACATCCTCTTCCCTTCCGCCAAGCATCTCGCAAACAGCAAGGGCAATAACAGGTCTTATGCGCTTTCCTCCAGCATTTATGGAATAATTGGCAGCTTCAAAAACCTCCTTGTGTATATCATCACCCGAAGGGGCAAGCTTTTTGACCCAAGTGTCCGCAATTTGTGTTTTTAGCTTGAGCTCTTCTGTAAAGGTCAATACATTTACACCCCTTCCGAGGGGTTAAATTCCTGTTTTTCATACCCGTCATCTTTTTTAATGAGAACATTAACCTTTTTTTCAGCCTCGTTCAAAATCTCATTACAAATTCGAGACAGGGCTATGCCTCTTTCAAACAGCTTTAGCATTTCTTCCAGAGACATATCCCCTTGCTCAAGCTTTTTGACTATCTCATCCAAAGCTGCCATTGATTTTTCAAAACTTATTTCAGACATTTACAAACTCCTCCGTTTCATGGGCACTGCATTTTACATTGCCATCCGACAGCCTGACATAAAGCGCATCACCCTTTGATATTTGTTTGACAGACTTTATAATCCTGCCTTCCTTTTCCACAACTCCATATCCCCTTGCCAGCACATTAAGCGGGCTTAAATCGTTAATCCTCGCCGCTGCAACTGCCAAGGCTTTGGACTTTTGCTGAAAAATTTTGCCGGCGGCGCTCATCAAATGTTTAACTGAATTATCCACCATAATACGGTTTTGGTTTACCATGTCCATAGGGTTTTTAATGGCAAACCGGGACAGGATTTCTTTTTTGCTTTCAATGCTTTTGCGCACAGCATAAAGCATTCTGCTATAGTTTTGTCTTAAAAGTGCCATAAGCTCCAACTTTGAAGGAACGGCAAGCTCCGCCGCCGCAGAAGGCGTAGGCGCCCTAAGGTCCGCCACAAAGTCGGCAATGGTAAAGTCGGTTTCGTGTCCTACCGCCGATATGGTAGGAATTTCGGAAGCAAAAAGTGCTCTTGCAACCGGCTCTTCATTAAACGCCCAAAGCTCCTCTATAGAGCCGCCGCCCCTGCCGACAATTAAAACATCGGCAGATTTTTCACGGTTGAAATAATAAATAGCTTTTGCAATTTGCTCCGCCGCACCGTCGCCTTGCACCAAAACAGGCATAATAAGAATTTCCGCCGACGGATACCGTCTTGTAATAACATTTACAATATCACGCACCGCCGCCCCCGTAGGGGAGGTTATCACTCCCACCGTTTTTGGGAATTTAGGAATGGGCTTTTTCTTTTTTGGGTCAAAAAGCCCTTCTTTTTGAAGCTTTTCCTTAAGCTGCTCGAACGCCACGTGCAAATCACCAACACCGTCCGGCTGCATGGCATTTATATAAAGCTGATACTGCCCGTCACGCTCATATACGGAAATCCTGCCTTCACAAACAACCTTCATGCCGTTTTCCGGCCTGAACTTTAGCAAGCTTGCCGCACTTTTGAACATTACCGCCCGTATTGCGGAATTTTCGTCTTTTAAAGTCATGTAGCAATGACCTGAAGTATGTAGCTTAAAATTTGAAAGTTCACCTTTTACCACCACGTTTACCAGGTGGATATCTTTTTCTATTATAGATTTTATATAACGATTAAGTTGTGTAACCGTTATTGTCATTAGCGCTCTTTCCTTTCTATATGCCGCTGCCAAGCAGGGCAATGCCTACTGCATTATCGGAAGAAAGTTTTTCGGAGGCAAAACTTATGCCCTTCACTTTTTTTGATAGAAGCTTCCTTATTTGCAAATTGGCGGCAACTCCCCCCACCATTAAAACATTCTCCACATCAAATTTCCTTTGTGCGTTTTGCAACACCTTGGCCAGCGATTCGCCAATGCAACCGAGCAGTGCACTTGCAATATTTTCAAGGCTCTCCGACATTTTCATCGCCTGTGTTTCGGCGCCCGAAAAATTAATGTCAAGCCCCTTTACACTCACCGGAAGGGATATATCCTTGGTCCTTTCCTTTGCAGCCTCCTGCATATGCATTCCACAGGGAAATTCCATTCCAAGATGAACGCCCACCCGGTCAATAAGCTGACCTGCAGAAATGTCCAAGGTTTTGCCTACAATGTCAATTTTATCGCCATATACCAAAAGCAGCTCCGTTGTACCGCCGGAAATATGCATTGCAAGATATGGCTTTCTTCTCCAGTTTAAGCAATCAGCGCTGTAAAGCCCCGCCATAATATGCCCCTGTTGGTGAGAAAACTCGCTGTACTTGCACCCCAAAGCAGCGGCGGCAACCTTCCCGGCACTTACACCCGACATAAAAACAGGCATGTAAGAGCCTTCAACATTTCTCGGCCTTGAGGATACGCTTACGCTTTTTACATTTTCCAAAGAAACTTTCTCGAAAATGTCGGCAAGGTTTCGTGTATGCATAAAAACCGCGTCCGACTGGCGAAGACCTCTGCTTCCTTTTGGAACCTTTAGCATTACCCTCTCGTCAAAAACAATTTTCCCATCCGAAACAGCCGCAACGGAGGTGGTATAGCAGCTGGTATCAATGCCGATATGCATATTACTTCCCTTTCTGTTTTGATTTGAGTATGGACGATAGGACTCCGTTTACAAAGCTTGCATCCTCATCCGTCAAATAGGTTTTAACAATATCAACAGCCTCGTTTATGGACACACCGGCCGGAATGTCGTCCCGGTAAAAAATCTCATAAATTGAAAGGCGTAGAGCATTTAAAGATATCCTCGCCACTCGCTCAAAACGCCAGCCTTCCAAAAACTTAGAAATAGTGCTGTCGATAAAATCCTTGTTTTTAAAAACACCAAAAAGCACATCGTTTACATATTCTGTAGCTTCTTCGGAAATATTATTTTCAAGCAGAAATACGTCCATTATATTTTCCGGAACCTCATTTTGCATATCGGTCTGGTAAATCAGCTTGAAAGTCAAATCACGTGCCTTTTTTCTTGTCATATGCTTTTCTCCCGTTATTTAAATTACTATTCTACATTATACATTATCTTGTATAAAAAATAAACCTTTTTTCATTAATTTATTGGAAATTTAATTTTTATATGCTATACTATTGCTAAAAAGACATTTGGAGGGTTTATATTGAAAAGCTTTAAAAATGTAGGTTTTATGCCTGCCGACATACTTATTCCCCATGGAATTTCCATGGAAAAGTGGAGCGTTGTCGCCTGTGACCAATATACATCCGAGCCAAAATACTGGCAAGATGTGGAAAACCTCGTCGGCGACAGCCCGTCAACCTTGCATATTACTTTTCCCGAAATCTATCTTGAAGATACCGATTATTTATCAAGAATTGAAAAAATCAACAAAACCATGCATGAATATATGGACACAAAAATATTCAAAACTCTTGAAAAATCCTTTATATACCTTGAGCGGACCTTTCCAAGCGGGAAAACAAGGCGGGGTATTGTTGGGGCAGTTGACCTTGAAAAATATGACTATTCCCCCGGCGCAACATCTTTAATCCGTGCAACCGAGCGCACAGTTGTCGAAAGAATTCCACCCAGGGTTAAAATAAGAAACGGCGCTCCTTTGGAAACGCCCCATGTGATGCTGCTGATTGACGATATGCAAAAAACCGTCATAGAGCCATTTGAGCAAATCAAAAACTCATTGGAGCTTGCCTATGACTTTGAGCTTATGCAAAATGGCGGACACATAAAAGGCTGGCATATACCTTTTGATATGGCCAAATCCATTGGCGTGGCCTTGGAAAATCTTAAGGAAAACTCCGACTTCCTCTTTGCGGTGGGCGATGGGAACCATTCCCTTGCAACTGCTAAGGAATGTTGGGAAATGATAAAAAAAGACCTTGACCCGAAGCAGATGGAAAGCCATCCGGCAAGGTTTGCCCTTGCGGAAGTGGTGAATATTCATGACGATTCGCTGGAGTTTGAGCCAATACACAGGGTTTTGTTCGACTGCGAGCCTAAAGCTGTTATAAACGAATTTTTAAGCTGCTACGAAGGTGCAACGCTAAACAAAGGCACAGGACAACAACTTCCTTTTATTTGTGAGGGAACAAAAGGTAATTTGTTTATAAAAAATCCCCCAAGCCTGCTTTTGGTAGGCACCATTCAAAAATTTCTTGATGACTATACGAGAAAATACGGCGGCAAAATAGACTATATCCACGGCGATGATGTAGTGGAAACACTATCTTCACAAAAAGGAAACATTGGATTTTTGCTTCCTGCCATGAAAAAAAGCGAGCTTTTCCCCTCCGTTGCAAAAGACGGTACCCTTCCCAGAAAAACCTTTTCCATGGGCGAGGCAAACGAGAAAAGATTTTATCTGGAATGCAGAAAAATAAGATAAATTATCTAATTTTGCGCTATTGTAAAATTTTAATAGGAATTAATACATAATTCCATTCCATTTTTATCATACTATCCTTGTAAATTAATTATACGGAGGTAATTCAAGTGAAGGCTACTGGAATTGTTAGAAGGATAGATGATTTAGGAAGGGTTGTAATACCAAAGGAAATACGAAGAACCATGCGAATTCGTGAAGGGGACCCGCTTGAAATTTACACAGACAGGGACGGGGAAGTTATTTTCAAAAAGTACTCTCCCATAGGCGAGCTTGGAAACTTTGCAACGCAGTATGCCGAAACCCTGTCCAAAACTTCCGGGCACCCTATCGTTATAACCGATAAAGATAGCATTATAGCAGTATCCGGAGCATCTAAAAAAGAACTTGCGGAAAAAAAGGTATCCAGCGAGCTGGAACATTATATGGAGGAAAAATCCTCATACACCTTAAAAAGCGGCGAAACCAAAAAGATACCCATTATTGATGGTATAGACAAGTATATCGCAAGCGTGGTTTATCCCATAATTTCAGAGGGCGATACCGTCGGCTCGGTTGTATTCGTTTCCGACAGCAGCACAACGCCTTCCATTGGAGAGGTGGAAGAAAAGCTTGCACAAGCAGCCTCCAGTTTTCTTGGAAAACAAATGGAGCAATAAAAAGCCCTTGATTTCGGCTTAAAGCTGTGGTTTGCTTTAAGCCCTTTTTTTGTATCCAAGTGGATTTTTTCGTTAAAAAAAGCGGGCTTTGAAAATTCAAAACCCGCTTTTTATTTATCTTTTTAGATATACAGGAAGCCCGTTTTCAAACACTGCAGTGCTTTCGCCTTGAATAAGCGGAAGCATATAGTCAAGGGCAGGCTGTAGGATGTCGTTTCCTTCTTCGTTAATCCACTCGCGTGGTACAACCCTCTCTACGTTGGCGATTTTGGAAATATCGTAAGAGTCAATTTCAACCTTGTATGGTGAATCCGAAACACGCTTAAAGTACATCATCATGCCTGTTTGTCCGCTAACAGCGGCATTGACGCCTGCTGTTCCGATTTGCTCCGCCTCTGTTACGTCTGTCAGCGAGGCAACATGGGCAGCACATCTTTGAAGAAGGCTAAATTCAATGCTCCTTACTTTCCAGCCAAACTTAGCATGAACCATATCGGCAAGAACCCTTGCAGTTCCCGAAAGCTGTTTATGTCCGAAGCTGTCAACAACACTGGCAGCTGCGCCTTCGCAAACATACTTTCCGTCGGCAGTTTTAACGCCTTCGGAAACAACAGCAATAACATTTCTATAAGTTTTGCTTGCTTTTTCAATGTCTGCCATGAATTTGTCCACATCAAAAACCATTTCCGGAAGGTAGATAAGATGTGGTGCAGGCTCGTTTTCTGTTCTTGCAAGAGCGGAAGCCGCCGCAAGCCAGCCTGCGTTTCTTCCCATGATTTCGATAATTGTTACGGTGCTGCTGTCATAAACCTGGGCATCACGGGTTATCTCACGGATGCTTGTGCCAATATATTTGGCGGCGCTTCCAAATCCGGGAGTGTGGTCTGTGATGGCAAGGTCGTTATCGATTGTTTTTGGAACACCGATGATGTTGATTGGATAGTCTATCCTCTTCGCATATTGCGAAAGCTTGTAAACGGTATCCATGGAATCGTTTCCGCCAATGTAGAAGAAATAAGCAATGTTATGCTTTTTGAAAACTTCAAAAATTTTATCGTATTTTTCGTCAAATTCCTTGGGAAGCTTATAACGGCATGAGCCAAGATACGCCGCAGGAGTATGGATAAGAAGGTTAAGCATTTTTGGGTCGGCAAACCTTTCGTTCAAATTAACCAGGTTTTCCGCCAAAACGCCTTCAATACCATGCTCTGCGCCATAAATAGTTTCAATTTCATTCGCTGCGAAAGCACCTTTTATAACGCCAGCCAGCGAAGCATTGATTACAGTTGTCGGACCGCCCGACTGTCCTACGATTGCATTACCTTTTAACATCCTATAGTATCCTCCTTTAAATTTCTTTGTATATTATACAACATATTATATAAAAAAGCAAAATTTTTTAAAATAAAAAGGATTTTTAATAAATATATCGAATATATATAATATAGACAAGTAAATTTTGTCATATTTGTGAAAGGGGTGATTCCGATGGTACAGATAGAGAAAACCGAAATCTCACACAGCCAATGGGGGCGGTGTGTCCGGCTTTCTAACGGTACTATCGAGCTTTTAGCAACTGTTGACTTTGGTCCTCGCATTATCTATTTTGGCGCTGTCGGAGGCGTTAACGAGTTTTTTGAGGATGTAAACGATGAAGTAAACAAAAACGGCGACAGTGCTTTTGATATTTTTGGTGATGAGGGTTACTGGCATATATATGGCGGGCATCGCTTATGGATCAGTCCTGAAGCGTACCCAAGGTCATATTATCCAGATAATGAGCCTGTTTATTATAAATTTATAGATAATGGCGTTAGATTAACTCCTCCACCTCAGGCGTGGAACGAGCTTCAACTTGAAATGGACATTGTTATGAAGGAAGATAATCAAGTTGAAGTTACCCATAAAGTCACCAATATTGGTTCTTGGAATGTTAAATTTGCCCCTTGGGCGCTTACCGTTATGAACGTCGGAGGCTTGCAAGTTATTCCACAGCCCAGCAAAAACACCGCCCTTTTACATAACAGGGTTGTTTCTGTTTGGCCCTATACCGATATGAGCGACAGCCGTGTAACCT
Source organism: Eubacteriales bacterium (assembly GCA_028697835.1). Lineage (GTDB taxonomy): Bacteria > Bacillota > Clostridia > Monoglobales > Firm-18 > STE-11. The sequence goes on from JAQVDK010000063.1 coordinate 7,726, forward strand.
GGGGAAAGGATTTTATTTTGCTGCGCCCCACATCCGAAATAAGCCAGCCGTTTAAATTTGGCATAAATAACGAGCATGGATATGCCGCTTATTTTAACAACGGCAATTTGTTTGTCAAAAGATATTCCCATGTGGAAGGCGGCTCCTATCCCGACGGTGGTGTTTCCTATGAAACCTATACCAACAACTTAATGGTGGAGCTTGAGTCCATTGGTGAATATAAAGAAGTAGCGCCGGAGGAAACAGCCGTTCATGTAGAAACCTGGCAGCTTATATTAAATGTTCCCAAGCCAAAAAATGATGACGAAATCAGGGAAGCAGTTAAAAAATATATCGAAAAGTAACTAACAAAGCCTTAACCGTTGCAATCGGTTAAGGCTTTAAATTTTCTTCGGCAAGCGGCAGTGCTAATCCTTCTTCACAACCTCGACAATTACCTCTGTAATATCTTCTTGGGTATGGACATTTTCAGGAATAATCAGCTTGGCTGTAACCCTTTCGCTCTCTGTATCATTTTGTATTTTCACAGGCTCGGTGTATAGAGTGTCAATGGATGCCAGCTCGGAAGGCTCCGCCAAAATTGTAACAAAACTGTTTGTAACAACGCTTGCAGTGTACTTGTCGCCGGCACCATCGCTTAGCACCGCCTTAACAGGCACGCTTTTGCTTTGAAGGATTTCCGCCCGAACCTCCACCGTATCGGCAGAAGCCGTCAGGTGCTTGCTGGTAACTATATCTTGGTTTGAATTAAAAAATTTCAAAGGGGACATTGCGGTTACCAACCTATCTGCGCCCGTAACGTTAATGTTTGCCACCACTCTTTCAATAGTTGCGACAATCTCGCTGGGGCCGGTTATATCCACACTGCTAATGGTGGGTATTGCTTCATACACCATAAACCTCTCCTGGGGCTGTCCCGTTACCTCAACAGTTATAGGAAATGTTTGTGTAACAAGCTCGCTTATGGTTACGGAAATGTTAAACGGCTTTTTTTCAACCACAGTAACCTCCTCGTAAGGAAGCCTTACTAAAATCGGCAACAAAAAAGTTCCGCTTTGATTGTAGCCGTTAAGGTCAACATACGCAGTTATATCACTTTTGTTAATTTGGGAAAGGATGTTTCTTGAACCCCTTAATTTCAAGGAAACCGTGTGCGGCTTCTCGTTAATGAGGACAAAGTTGTCCCCCAGACTTACGGTGTTGTTGTATATAACGGGAATATCGCTGTAGGGAACATCAACAGAAGGTTCAATCAGTATAACCACATACACCCATATAACAATGGCTGCTACAACAGAAACAAGCCGCATAGCCAAATCAGTTTTAAAAAAATCCCTCAACTCTCCTTCCCCTTCCATTGCAAAATTTTTCGACCGTTTTTCCTTTCGGAGTTTGGCATCAATATTTTAAGAAGTGCCCTTGACAGCGACTCCACGGTCAAATTCCGGGTAAGCGAGCCTTCCAAGGCAATGGATATTTTCCCCGTTTCTTCGGAAACAACAACAACAACCGCATCGGAAACCTCGCTAATTCCAAGGGCTGCGCGATGCCTTGTACCAAGCTCTATCGCCAACTCCTGACTTTGCGTAAGCGGCAAAAAGCAAGCCGCCGCCTGAATTCGGCTTCCTCTTATAACAACCGCACCGTCATGAAGCGGGGTGTTGGGCATGAAAATATTAACCAAAAGCTCTGCGGATATATTGGAATCTATTTTTATTCCCGTCTTTATAATATCACCGATTTTTGTTTTACGCTCTATGACGACTAAAGCGCCAATGCGGTTTTTCGAAAGGACACTAACACTTTTGGCAATAGCTTCTACCAAGTTCGTAATGGATTCGGGGGCGTCGGGATTGTCTATTTTAAAGATTTGGCCTAATTTGCTTCTGCCCACTTTTTCCAAGGCATTGCGAAGCTCCGGCTGGAAAACCACCAACATGGCTATAACTCCAAATTGAAACGCATTCATAAGGAAAAAATTTAAAACGCTAAGCTGCAAAATGGTGCTTAACTGAAAAATTACAAACAAAACAGCAATACCCTTTATAAGCTGCATAGCGCGGGTTTCCTTCAAAAGCCCTATAATCTTGTAGATTAAGTACGCAACAATAACAATATCCAAAATATCCTGGATTCTTATAAAATGCAAATTCCTGTAAATAAACGCCAAAATCTCACCCCCACAGTTGCTACATACTATTATATATTCAAATGCACCAAAAAGTAAAGAGATTTTTTAAAAATAATACACAAATTTTTGATAAACTGCTACAATTTTGAAACATTAAAACTTTTGCAAACAGTTTTGGTAAAAAAACAAATAACACATGATTATATTTTAGAAAATTATATATACTAATATTGCAGCACAACACAAAGGAGAATTGAAAATGGGTAAAAACAAATCAAACAAAAACAAGAATAATGTAAATGAAATCGACAAGCTCAATCTTGAAGCGAGCGAAGAATTTGACGCTAAAAATCCTAAAAGAAAAGGGAAATCAAAAAACACCGAAAAAAACAATCTGTATTAATTGTAAGGAACATGCAAGAAACTTCCACTTTTGT
>JAQVDK010000064.1 GCA_028697835.1 Eubacteriales bacterium
TAAGAGTATGTTAAACAAAAGGAGAGGTTGTCCATGCTAATGATTAGGCTTCTAAGCTGCGCCATGATTATGCTTTGCAGCTCAAAAATCGGGTTTGAGGAGGCAAAAAAGTACACAAGACGGGTAAAAGAAATTCGGGATTTCCAAGCTGCGCTCATTGCGCTTAAAGGTGAAATAAGCTTTTGCAAATCCCCGCTGCCCGAGGCACTTATAAGAACAGGCGAAAAGCTTAAAACAGACGTTGCAAAAATTTTCTTAAAGGCAGGAGAAAACCTTAAGAAAACCGGCAAAAGTACAAAAGCTGTATGGGAAGACGCTGTTTTTTCGGCACGAAGAAACCTTTCAATGAAAAACGAGGAAATATACATAATAAACACCTTTGGAAATCTTTTGGGCATAAGCGATGAAGCGGGACAGCTTGAAAATATCGAGCTTACAACCGCAAAGCTTATCTCCTGCGAAAAGCAGGCCATTGAGGACGAGCAAAAAAATACAAAGCTGTATAAAAGCCTTGGCATTGTGGCAGGGATTTTTCTTTCTATAATTTTTATATAAGAACGGAGGACAAACATGGGTTCAGGCGTTGATTTAATTTTCAAAATTGCCGCTATTGGTATTATTACCGCCCTTCTTCACATTATTTTAAAAAACTCGCAAAGGGAAGAGTTGGCTCTTATGACCTCTATTGCAGGTGTGGTGGTGGTCGTTTTCATGCTGATGTATGAAATCAGTACTCTTTTTGACACCATCAAGTCGCTGTTTGGGCTATGATTGTAAAAATTATAGCCATAGCAATGGCCGGGGCAATACTGAATGTCATTGTAAGGCAGCACAAAAGCGAATTTTCCTTCGCCGTTGCCATAGCCACCGGAATTGTAATATTTTCCCTTATAAAAGACGATGTATTAAGCGTTATATCGCTTACAAAAGACTATATAGAAAGCTTAGGGCTTGAAACCAAATATATAGCCACGCTTTTTAAAATAATTGCCGTAGCATATCTTACCCAATACGGCGCCTCTATTTGTGAGGATGTGGGGGAAAAATCAATAGCCATGAAGGTGGAGCTTGCCGGAAGGCTAACTATAATTATCATGACTGCACCTATCATATTTGCTGTTATAAATTTGATTATGGGGATTTTGCCATGAAAAAAGCAATTATACTAATTATGCTGATTTTTCTTCCTTTATGCGTTTTGGCAAATACTGCTGAAGATGAAATGAATCAAATCATGGACGAACAAATGGAAAAAAGCGGCATATCGGAGCTGTCACAAGCTTACGAGCAAATTCAAAAAGGCAGCTTTAGCGACATTATTCCCGAATTTAACCTGCAGGACTCTGCCGCTTCCATAGCAAAAGGCGATTTCAAATGGGATATCGGCAGAATAATAAATCGTTGCATAAGCTTTTTATTCAAGGAAGTAATAAACGGCTCAAAAGTCTTTTTTGGCATTATAGCCTTAGCTCTTGTTGCGGCGCTTATAGAAAACCTGCAAAAAAGCCTAAACGAGGAAGGGGTTGGGAAAGTTGCGTTTTTCACTTGTTTTTTCCTGGTGGCTGCTGTTGGAATTAAAATATTCACAGCCGCTTTGCATTACTCCTTGGAAGCTGTGGACAATATAGTGATATTTGTAAACATGCTCATTCCCACTACATTAACGCTTTTAGCCACAAGCGGCGCCGTTGCAAGCGCAGGCGCTTTTCATCCGGTTATGATGCTTGCAGTGCAGGGGATTTCCCTTTTTGTAAAAAGCTTTATTGTTCCTTTGACTATGCTGTCCACCGCCCTTTCCATAACGGACAATATAAGCAGCAGCAGCGTAGGTAGGCTTGCAAAGCTTATGAAAAGCATTACAAAATGGTCCATGGGGATTATCATAACCCTTTTTGCAGGCATAATTTCAATCCAAAGCCTTGTTAGTCCTTCCTTGGATGGCGTATATTTAAAAACAGCGAAATATGCCATGGGAAATTTTGTCCCTATTGTGGGCGGTGTTTTGTCCGAAACGGTAGAGCTTGTTTTAGGATGCTCCGTAATTTTAAAAAATTCGGTTGGCGTGGCAGGGCTTATTGCAATCGTTTTAGCTGCAGTCATTCCTGTTTTAAAGCTTGCGGCAAGCTCTATAATGTTTGTTTTTGCCGCCGTTGCCATCGAGCCTGTTTCGGATAAAAGGATGGTAGGTTTGCTGCTTTGCATTTCCGAGTCCATTACCTTGCTTTTTGCTTGTGTAATAGTTGTTGCAATAATGTTTATAATAGCGGTGGCAATTATAATAAGTGCCGGAAATTCTGCCGCAGCACTTTCAAGGTAGCAAGGGGGAGTTGATAATGGAATTTTTAAGCAAGTGGGCAAGGGGAATTATATCCATTGTAATACTTTCCGGTTTTCTGGAGCTTTTGCTCCCGGGAGATTCCATAAAAAAATATGTCAGACTTTCCGTTGGAATTATTACAATTACTTTTATGATAACGCCCTTGGCTCAAATTAAAAACATAGAGCTTCCCGATGCTTTGGAAGTATCATATGCGCAGTATCAGGCTGCCGGCATACACGATACATATGTTAGGCGGCTTGAAAAAAAGGTGGAGGAAGCTTTAGGCGTGGAAAATATAGAAATAACCGTAAACCCGGAGGATATTACGCAAATCCTATATGTAAAATCCAGCGAAAAACACAAAGAAATAGCACAGCTTTTGGGGTTGACCGCTGATAAGGTGGGTGATTGATATTATTGAGGCTAAAAAATATATTGAAGGCTTTTTAAAAGGAAAAAACGCAAAATACCTTGTTTTTGTAGCAATAGGCCTTATGATACTAATTGCCACCTCAAGCTTTGACGGTGCAGACGGCAAAATACAAGCTAAAAACAGCACGGAACAGCGTTTGGAGCAAATGCTAAATCAAATCGAAGGCATAAGTGATGCATCTGTAATGATTAATTGGTCAAATAATAAACCTGAAGGGGTGATAATAGTTGCAAAAGGGACCGAAAATCCCGCCATAAAAAAGATGATTCACGATGCCGCTGCGGCGGCACTGGGAGTCAAGGCAAATAAGATAGAAGTTTTTTCAAAAAAGGAAGGAGATTTAAAATGAAAAAGTTTAAGTTTAAATTAAGCGCTTTTGGAACAAGGCAGGTCACCCTGTTGGCATTGGTGATTTTAATTGCAATAGCAGGGTATATAAACCTTTCCCACGAAGATGAAATTTCAATTCCCGCATCCGTTGACGTTTCCGAAAACTCGCAGGATACACCCGCTTCCACCGAGAATGCCGACTATTTTGCGGCTTCCAGGATAGAAAGGGACAAGGCAAGAAGCTCTGCCCAGGAAGTTTACAGGGAAGTTATAGAAAACAGAGAAAGCTCAAGCGAAGCCAAAGTAAGCGCACAAAGCAACCTTGCCGCTTCCGCAAAGGCTTCCGAGACAGAAGCTTTAATCGAAGGCGTTTTAAAAGCCAAGGGCTTTGAAGACAATATTGTGTATATTTCGGAATCCGGCGCAAATGTTGTAGTAAAAACAATTGGGCTGACCCCTGCCCAAGCAGCTCAAATACAAGACGTTGTAAAAGAAAACACAGGCTTATCCTCCGACAAAATCAAAATTGTAGAAATAAAATGATTATAGATAAAATATAATTTACATAGGGTATTTCATTTTTCAAATATTTGTGATAGAATATACTAAGGAGAAAGGAGTGCATGCAAATGAGCGATGATAAAAATATCATAGAATCAATAGGAAGCATTAAAATCTCAGAAGAAGTTATTGCCATTGTTGCAGGCATAGCTGCAAGCGAGGTTGAAGGAGTTGCCGGAATGTGCAGCAGCTTTGCCGGAGGCATTGCCGAGCTTTTGGGCAAAAAAAGCTTTGCAAAAGGCGTGAAAGTTGAACTAAACGACACAAGCACATCCGTTGACATATCACTTATGGTTAGCTATGGCTGCAAAATTCCCGACGTTGCTTGGGAGGTTCAGGAACGGGTGAAAAAATCCATCGAAAGCATGACAGGCCTTGAGGTGGAAAAAGTAAACATATACGTTGATGGGTTGGTTATGCCAAAAGAAGAAAAAACCGCCCAATCCGAAGAAGACGAAAAATAAAAAGGTTTTGCAGCAAAAACTTAAACTCCATTGCATATCGCAATGGAGTTTTTTAGGCTAATTTCCAAAAGTGTTTTCAAGTCTTTCAAGTGCGGTCTTTAGAATTTCCCTTGGGCATGCTATGTTTATCCTTTGAAAACCCATACCTTCAATTCCGAACATGCTGCCGCTGTTTAGCCACAGCTTTGCTTTGTTTATAATAAGATGGTCAAGCTCTTTTTGCTCAAGGCCCAGACTTTTAAAATCAAGCCACGCCAGGTATGTCCCCTCCGGCTCCACCAATTTTATTTGAGGTATGCGCTGTTTTAAATAGGACCTTAGAAAGTTTAAATTTTCCGTCAAATACTCCTTAAGCTGAAAAAGCCACTCGCTTCCGTTTTCATAAGCACTTTGGCATGCAACCAGACCCATGGTGTTTAGCTGGCTGTAGCCGGTTTTGCCGATTTCCTCCTTAAAGGCTTTTTTAAGATTCTCGTTTGCAATAAAAACATTTGAAACCTGCAGCCCTGCAAGGTTGAAGGTTTTGCTCGGAGCGGTGCAAATAATTGAATTTTCAAGAAAATCATCGGACAGCGACGCAAACACATAATGCTTATGACCGCTATAAACGAAATCGCAATGAATTTCATCGGACACGACAATGCAGCCGTGTCTTTGGCAGATTTCACCCATCTTTATAAGTTCTTCCTTTGTCCAAACCCTCCCCATAGGGTTGTGGGGACTACACAGGATAAAAAGCTTTACGTTGTTTTGAACGATTTTATCTTCAAAATCCTTAAAATCAATGACATATTTTCCATCGGCATAAACAAGAGAATTTTTAACAACTTTTCTGTTGTTGGCTTGAACAACCTTGAAAAAAGGAGGGTAAACGGGAGTTTGTATTAAAACAGCATCGCCAATTTCAGTGTATGCCTTAACGGCCATTGCCAATGCAAATACAACGCCCGGGGTTTTTACCAGCCACTGGTGCTTTATATCAAAATCAAAATACTTTAAAAACCAATCATGCACCGCGCTAAAGTATCCGCTGCCCACATCCGAATATCCGAAAATTGCATGGTTTGCGACTTTTAAAAGGGCGTCGGTAACTTCCTTTGGAGCCGAAAAATCCATATCCGCAACCCACAATGGAAGCAAATCGGGCGGCATACCCCTTTTTTCTGCAAAATCATATTTTATTGAATTTGTGTTCCTTCTGTCAATAACCTTGTCAAAATCATACTTCATTTTAAATTTCCTTTCAAAATGAATTTATTGCCTGCTTTAAATCACTTATAATATCATCACAATTTTCTATTCCTATGGAAAGCCTAAGCAGCCTGTCTGTAATGCCCCTTGCGTCCCGCTCGTGCTTGGGAACATCTGCATGGGTTTGAAGATGCGGGTATGTAATAAGGGTTTCCACTCCCCCAAGGCTTTCGGCAAACATAATCATCTTTACATTTTCTAAAATGTGACATGCCAGCTCTTTGCTTTCCACTTCAAAGGATACCATTGAGCCAAAGCCCTTGGACTGTCTTTTGGTAATTTCAATATCAGGGTGTGTGTCAAGACCAATATAATGAACAGCTTTTACCATAGGCTGTCCAAGCAGCCAATTTGCCACCTTTTTTGCGTTTTCCTGCGCCCTGTCCATTCTTATCGCCAAAGTCTTTATTCCCCTGATAACCAAAAAACTGTCAAAGGGCGAAAGACACGAGCCGATTGTTTTATAAATAAACCTAAGCCTTTCCGAAAGCTCTTTGTTTGACACCACAAGAAACCCCGCCAGCGTGTCGTTGTGCCCTGCCAAATATTTTGTGCCGCTGTGCACAGCAATGTCTGCCCCCTGGGATAATGGCTGTTGGTAGTAGGGGGTAAGGAAGGTGTTGTCAACAATTATTAGTATGTCCCTTTGCGCTGTCAATCTTTTTATCGCCGCAATGTCTGTAACATCCATCATGGGATTGGTGGGCGTTTCAATAAAAATGGCCTTTGTGGCGGGTTTTATTGCCTGTCCCACTGCTTTAAGGTCGGATGTGTCCACATATTCAATTTCAATGCCGCTTTTGCGGGAAATATTGTTAAAAAATCGAATGGACCCGCCATACAAATCGGAAGAGGCGATAATGTGGTCACCTGCCGAAAACAACTCCATCAAAACGGAAATTGCCGCCATGCCGCTGGAAAAAGCCATTGCGTCAACACCGCCTTCAAGCTTTGCAACAACGTTTTCCAAAGCCTCCCTTGTAGGGTTTTGAAGGCGTGAATAATCGTATCCTGTGCTTTGGTTTACACCCGGATGGGAAAAGGTTGCGGATTGATAGATGGGAACGGCAATCGCCCCGGTGGTATTTGATTTATCTTTTGCCCCTTGAACACATAAAGTTTCAAAATTCATAGCGACCTCCTGTTTACACTCAAAAAATACATACTAAATATATATGTTTAGTATTATATCACCGTTTTATGCATAAGTCAATAGAGATTTTTTAAGCTTTTTTCATTTCAATTATTGACTATTCTCGAAAAATGTGTTATTTTATTAATGGTGCAAAAATTAGGAGGCGTTTTAATGTCTCAAATGCATTATTTTATGAGCCTTGCAATTTCTGAGGCAAGCAAAGCCGCTAATACTTGCGAAGTTCCAATCGGCGCTGTGGTGGTTAAGGATGGAAAGGTTATTTCCAAGGCGCATAATATGCGTGAGGGGTCAAACCAAGTGGCTGCCCATGCAGAAATGCTTGCAATAGAGCAGGCTTGCAATTTGCTTAAAAGCTGGCGGCTTGAAAACTGCGATATATATGTTACAATGGAGCCCTGTCCCATGTGTGCGGGAGCTATTTTGCAGGCAAGAATAAGAAATGTCTATTTCGGATGTTACGACAAAAAAGCCGGTGCATTTGGAACGATTGCAGACCTATCGACCCTTGCGTTTAACCATAATACCCGTGTGTATGGCGGAATTCTTGAAGATGAATGCAGAAATTTAATCCGGTCTTTTTTTGAAATGCTTAGAAAACAGTCGGAAAATAAAGCTTAAGAATTAAATATTCCTTGCAGAAGGATATATACGGAGAGTTGTCCGAGCTGGCCGAAGGTGCGACACTCGAAATGTCGTGTGGCTTTACAGAGCCACCCAGGGTTCAAATCCCTGACTCTCCGCCATTTTTATGAGGCTTTCGTGCTGCGCGAAAGCCTCATTTTCATGCACTAAGCGTTATTTGTTGAAAGTCCGATGCGTCAAGGGAAGCTTAAACAAAGCCTTATTTGCCCGTCGAGCCAAAGGCGCCTTCCCCTCTTTCGGTATCAGACAATGAGTCCACCACCTCAAGCTGGGCTATGCAAACAGGCATGATAACAAGTTGGGCAATTCTTTCGCCCGGGTTTATAACATAAGGGCTGTCGGAAATATTTGTAAGCGCTACAAAAATTTCGCCCCTGTAATCGCTATCAATCACCCCAACCGCATTAGGCAGGGTAATGCCTTTTTTATAGCCCAGCGAGCTTCGAGCAAAAATCAAGCCCACATAATCATGCGAGGGGATTGAAATTGCAATTCCTGTTGGAACAGCCACCCTTTCCCCCGGGGTAATTGTAAGTGGTCTATCCAAACATGCGGGCAAATCCATACCCGCCGACCCGCTGGTTGCATAATAAGGGGCGGGAATTTCCCTGCCTATTTTATCCGATACATATTTTATCTGTAATTTCATATTGCGTCATACTCCTTTGTAAAATTTGCCTCTTGTAAAGTTTTTAAAAGGTTTAATGCCTTTTTTATAACATTCCACAATTTCTTTGCACTGTTTTGGCGTCTCCACGGTAAACATCAAGCGTATTACATCTGCGCCGCTTTGCTTTATATCATCCAGCTTGTCCGACATTACAACAGGCTTGGAATTTAAAATCTGATTTCGGCAATTTTTCAGGCAAACAGCGGGAAACTTTGTGCCGGTCCTGTCTGTTATGGCATTTGCATTTTTGCACCCTGCACTGCTTTTTATCAAACAGTTTTCGGTTATCATAAGAGGAATTCTGCCGTATGCCACAACTTCAACGGGGGTTTGGCTATCTATACCCTTAATTTGCGGAAGACTTAATTCTACGGACAAGGTGTTCCTTTGTGTAAAGCTAAAATGATTGGCAGATCTGTGATTGAATATATTTAAGGTAAAATCCAAAACAATGTTGCAACCCATGTCCCCAAGCCTTTGAATTTGACCAATATTAGTGGCCACAACATTTTTAATGCCTAACTTTTTTAAAACCTCCCAATCCTCATCCTCTGAAATTAGCGGCATTACTACATAGGTCTTGGGTGTAAATCCCTTTAACTTAACAGCCTCGTCCAAAGGAAGATATAAATAGTCATAGTCATCAGGATTTAAAAACTCAAGCTGGTCAAGGCTTGAAACTTGAATGGCGGTTTCCAAATGCTTTGAGGGTTTTCGCTTTTTTAAGGCTTCTTTTTCATATAAAACGGTTTTTCTTCTATGCCCTTGCAATATAGACTGCTCAAGGGCGGAAGCTGCACTCCTTCGCACCGCGTTTATTTCGGAAATCGGCAGTGATATTCCATCGTCCAAATCAATTTCAATGCTTTCGCATTTGAAGGTAGTATCCCCCAGTTTTAATAGCTGCTGCTCCAAACGCTCTTTTGTAAGCGGTTTGTTTATTGCGGGCTGTGCAGGCTTTTCTCCCTTGCCTTGTCCCATATGCCCGCTGCTGTCGGTTATTATAACCTTCAAAGGCTTACCAAGCTGCGCTTGGCAGGTTATGCCGACACTGATTTTCCTTTCGAAATCATAAAGGCTTTGCTCTTTGCTTTGAAGCTTATAGGGATTGTCGGGCTTTGTATGGCAAAACATTTCCTTGCCTTTTTTGCCGGTGAAATAACCGTCCGTAAGCCCTCCCCTGTAAAAAATTCTTTCAAGACTTTGGTAATCCTCCCTGCTGACGGTTATATCATTGTCCAAATACTTTCTATAAATGCCGACGACCGTCCCTACATATTCGGGGCCTTTCATTCTTCCCTCTATTTTTAGCGAAGACACACCAATGTTTTTTATATCTTTAAGGTAATTTATAAGGCACATGTCTTTAGGGCTTAGCAAAAAGCCTTCTTTATCCCCTGCCTTATATGGGAGCCTGCATGGCTGGGCGCATTTTCCCCTGTTTCCGCTTCTGCCGCCGATAAAGCTGCTCATAAGGCACTGCCCCGAATAGCATAAGCATATGGCACCGTGCACAAACATTTCAACCTGGGTGCCGGAGGATGCAACTATTTTGGCTATTTTATCCTTAGGAAGCTCCCTTGCAACCACCACTCTGCTAAAGCCCAAGTTTTTAAAATACTTGGCACCTTGGGCATCTATTACCGTTGCCTGCGTGCTTGCATGCAAAGAAAGCTCGGGAGCAACCTCACGAGCCAACATAGCCACACCTAAATCTTGCACTATAATGGCGTCAACGCCAATTTCCGAGACAAAAGAAATATAATCCGAAAGGTCTGCAAGCTCTTTGTCTGAGATGAGAGTGTTAATTGTTAAATAAAACTTAACTCCTCTTAAATGGCAATAATCAACCGCCCATTTAAGCTCTTCATTGTTAAAATTAGCCGCAGATGCCCTTGCGCTAAATTGCCTGCCGCCTGCATATACAGCATCAGCGCCGCCCTTAACGGCTGCAATAAGCGCTTCCTTGCTGCCTGCCGGCGCCAAAAGTTCAATTTTCCTGCTCATAACTATAATATGGATTGCTGCCCACGCTCTATTTCAGTAAGCTCAAGGCTTCGGGCAAGCTGTTTTTTAAGCCGCTCATTTTCGGCCCTCAGTGATGTAAGCTCTGCTCTGTCTTTGGAAACATCGTCGATATATTGTGCCACTTGCTGCCTAAGGTTATCGGCAGTTTCCACACTTTTGAAATATTCGTCCGTAATATTTATAGCCGCTAAAACCGTTGCCATTTGAATTGTCAGCTGGCTATTGTTATAAATTAGCGCGCTTATTTTTTCGTCTAAATATTTTGCAACTTTCCCTACATGCTCGACAGGATCGGAGCTTAAAACAGTATATTCTTTGCCGGCAATAGCGACAGTAACTCTATTTTTAGACATA
>JAQVDK010000065.1 GCA_028697835.1 Eubacteriales bacterium
AATAAATAGTTATGGAGGCTTTTTATGATGCATTTGAAAGAATTGGCTGCCAAAGAAATTGAGTTTGTCCTTAGCAAGATTGACAGCAATCTTGACAAATACGGGTATGACACTTTTCCAAGGGCTGCAAGTGTAAACAATGTTTATGAATTTAGCAAAGACAACAACGACTGGACCGAAGGGTTTTGGACCGGGATGCTTTGGAATGCTTACAGGTACACAAAAAACCCTAAATATAAAGACGCTGCAATGGTGCAAACTCGTCTTTTCCAAGAAAGGTTCGACAAAAACATTAAGCTCGAACACCATGATTTAGGTTTTTTATATATTTACTCATGTGTGTACTGCTATGAATTAACAGGCGACGAAACAGCGCTGGAATATGCAATTAAAGCTGCAGACAAATTGATGACAAGATATAACGAAAAAGCAGGGGTAATTCAGGCATGGGGCGATTTGTCCGACCCCAATCAATCAGGAAGGTTTATCATAGACTGTCTAATAAATATCCCCCTTCTGTTTTGGGCAAGTGAAATCACAGGCGATAAAAAATACTACGACGCAGCCTATCGTCACGCCAAGGCTTCCCAAAAATATATTGTCCGCCCCGACAACTCAACATTCCACACTTTCCATATGGACGTTGTTACAGGTGAGCCAAGGTTTGGCACCACCCACCAGGGCTATTCCGATTCTTCCTGCTGGGCACGGGGACAAGCATGGGGCGTGTATGGTTTTCCACTTGCGTATAAGCATACAAAAGATACTTCCTTTTTGGAAACTGCATACAGGATTACCGACTATTTTCTCGAGCACCTTCCCAAAGATAGTGTTCCATTTTGGGATTTAATCTTTACCGATGGGGACAAGCAGCCTCGAGACTCTTCGTCCGGTGCAATAGCACTTTGCGGAATGTTGGAGCAGCTTGGCACAGCGGACGAGGCGCGCAAAAGCAAGTATATGGATTATATTGAGAAAATCACAACTTCCCTTGCAAACAACTATGCTACCAAAAACTCAGACTCCAACGGTATTTTGCTTCACGCAACCTATGCCCTTCCACAAAACAATGGAATTGACGAGTGTAATATATGGGGAGACCACTACTATTTTGAAGCTCTAATTAAAATTGCGATGGCAGACTAATAATTTGCCGCTGATTGTTTTAGCATGCATTTATTTTCAAAAATAAATAGGGAAAAGGAGATTTAGCTGTGAGTTGTAATGCAAACAAAACCATAAAGTGCCCATGCACATACAGCTGCCGAAGGCATGGAAAATGTTGTGAATGTGTGGCGTATCACCAAAGAAGCGGGGAATTTCCCGCATGCTTCTTTTCTGAACAGGTCGAAAGGACCTATGATAGAAGCTTTAGAGCGCTTGCTGCCGACAGAAGCGGCGGAAAATAATGCATGTGAAAGCATCAAAGCTGCCATAAGCGGCCCTGCGCCAAATTTTCTTAACTTCCTTTAACCCTAAAATTCAAGATGGCATTTGCGCCGCGGCGCAAATGCCATCTTTATGTAAGTGCTGTTTAATTTTATTGTTGCAGTTTTAAACCGACAATAAATTATATATTGTTAAATTTTTGTTGGCAATTTTTATCGAAAAATGTTATAATTGAGATATAATGATTTTGTATGCAATGGGATTAAAGTATAAATTAAACTAAATGAAGGAGGTTGAAAAATGGCAAAATACATATGTTCCATTTGCGGATTTGTCTATAACGAGGCAGAAGGAATGCCGCAGGCAGGCATTGCCTCCGGTACAAGCTGGGAAGATTTGCCTCCCGGGTGGGTTTGTCCGATTTGTGGTGCGGAAAAATCGGAGTTTGAAAAGCAAGGCGAAAGTTCGCCCACACGTGGGGAAAAGCCAAAGCCCGCAGCTGACATGCCTTCGGATATGCAGGAGCTTTCTCCCCTGGAGCTTAGCGCCCTTTGCACAAATCTTTCCCGTGGCTGTGAAAAGCAGTATAAGATGGAAGAAGCGGCCTTGTTCAAACAATTGGGGGACTATTTTAAATCGGCAGCGGCACCAGCTAAAGATCCGGATTTTAATCAACTGTTGGACCTTATTGAAAATGACCTTGAGCATGGCTTCCCAAATGCCAATGCGGCGGCGTCCGAAGCGGAAGATAGGGGGGCGCTTCGTGCTTTGGTCTGGAGCGAGAAGGTTACACGCATCTTAAAGTCCCTTTTGACCCGATATCAAAAAGAGGGGGACGCCATGCTGGAGAATACCGGCGTTTATGTTTGTACGATTTGCGGCTTTATTTACATAGGGGACAAGCTGCCGGAGGTTTGCCCTGTTTGCAAAGTTCCCAATTGGAAATTTGAGAAGATTGAAGGGAGGAGATAGGAGTGGCTAAGAAATATGCGGTAAGAAACGTACGCCTTTGCACCAAGGACTGTTTGTGCCTTTATGTTTGCCCCACCGGAGCAACGGACACGGAAAACAGCATTATTGATGTTGAAAAATGCATAGGCTGCGGCGACTGTGCCGACGCCTGTCCGTCCGGGGCAATTTCAATGGTTCCTTTTGAATATCCGCCCCAGCAGCAAAAAATCGACTCGGTTATCAGCGCACTAAAAGCACTTTTGCGAAGTAAATCACAACAAGAAAATATCGCCGCCGGACTTTCCGGAAAGCTGGCTTTGGCTATTGAAAAATCCAATCATATCATGGCAGAGGACATTATTCGTGAATCGGGATATATGCTTCCTCAAAGTGATAATACAAAGGAGTTTTTGCACTCTTTGCTCGAAAAGGGGCAAGGGGAAGGTTTTCCCAAGGAAGCTGTGGAAAAGCTAATAAATTTACTTAGTGAAAATAAGGAGGACAAAAAAATGAGTGAAAGAAAAACACTAAAAAATCTAATGACTGCCTTTGCGGGAGAAGCCGAGGCAAACAGAAAATATACGGCATATGCGAAAAAAGCCGAAAAGGAAGGAAAGCTCAATGCGGCAAAACTCTTTAGAGCGGCAGCAGACGCCGAAACCCTGCATGCATTAAAGCATTTCGAGGTTGCGGGCAAAATCGGCTCAACAGAAGAAAACCTAAAAGATGGTGTTAATGGAGAAACCTATGAGTATAAGGAAATGTACCCTCCTTTTGTAGAGCAGGCAGAAGCCGAAGGCAACAAGGCTGCGGCCATGTCATTTACATTTGCCATGAAAGCGGAAGAAGTTCATGCAAAGCTCTATCAGGACGCGCTGGAGAATCTGGACGAAACCGAAGAAGTTTTTTACTATCTGTGCCCTGTTTGCGGAAACATCGAAAAAGTCCGACCGGATAAATGCAGCATTTGCTCAGTCCCGGGAGATAGGTTTATTGAATACTAAAGCAAAAAGCGGCGTTAATACCATAGAAAACAAAATCGAAAATCATACAAGGCACCTTTTTATAGGTGCCTTGTATAATTTATATATAATTTAAAAACCAAGAAGCTTTTAATTCATTATCCCACCAACAGCTTTATATCGTCTTCAACCGTGCCAATTCCCGATATGCCAAAGTTTTCAACCAATACCTTGGCAACATTTTCCGACAGGAATGCGGGCAAGGTTGGCCCTAAGTGTATATTTTTCACGCCAAGGTATAAAAGCGCCAGAAGGACAATAACCGCCTTTTGCTCATACCATGCGATGTTGTAGGCAATGGGAAGGTCGTTTATATCGTCAAGACTGAATACCTCTTTAAGCTTTAGGGCAATTACAGCCAAGGAATATGAGTCGTTGCACTGACCTGCGTCAAGCACCCTTGGAATTCCTCCAATATCGCCCAAATCCAATTTATTATATTTGTATTTTGCACAGCCGGCAGTTAGGATAACCGCATCTTTAGGCAGCGCCTTTGCAAAATCCGTATAGTAGTTTCTTGATTTTGCACGGCCGTCGCAGCCTGCCATAACAACAAACTTCTTAATATCGCCGTTTTTAACCGCTTCGACTATCTTGTCGGCAAGGGCAAGTACCTGTGCATGGGCAAAGCCGCCAATTATCTCGCCTGTTTCAATTTCCGTCGGAGGCGGGCATTTTTTAGCTTGCTCTATGATAACGGAAAAGTCTTTTTCGCCGTTTTCGTCTTCGTCTATATGAGCACAGCCCGGATACCCTGCGGCACCTGTTGTGTAAAGCCTGTGCCTGTAGCTGTCCTTTGGCGGAACAATGCAGTTTGTTGTCATCAAAATAGGACCGTTAAAGGCTTCAAATTCCTCTTTTTGCTTCCACCATGCATTACCGTAGTTGCCGGCAAAATGCGAGTATTTTTTAAATGCGGGATAGTAGTGAGCAGGCAGCATTTCCGAATGGGTGTAAACATCCACGCCTGTGCCTTCTGTTTGTTTTAGAAGCATTTCCAAATCCTTTAAATCATGGCCTGAAATCAGTATGCCGGGGTTTCCCCTAACACCTATATTAACCTTTGTAATTTCAGGGTTTCCATAAGCGCTTGTGTTTGCCTTGTCCAGCATTGCCATGCCCGAAACACCGTATTTGCCCGTTTCCAACGTTAAAGCGACTAAATCGTCAATGCCAAGGCTGTCGTCAAGGGTGGCAGATAGCGCCTTTTGTATAAATTCGTCAACTTCCTCATCATCCACATTTAGTACGTTTGCATGCTTTGAATATGCGCTAAGACCTTTAAGTCCATAAGTGATAAGCTCTCTTAGGCTTCTTACATCCTCGTCCTTGGTGGACAGGACGCCAACTTCCTTGCTTTTTTCCTCCCAATCCTCTCTGTCTCCTGTCCACAGGGCGGCTTCGGAAAGGTTCTCTTTGCTTTCAAGCATGCCTAAAAGCTCATTTTTCAATTCCAGAGTTTGGCGTATGCGCATTTTTATGGCGTCATTGTCGAAGTTTGCGTTTGTAATGGTTGTAAACAAATTAAGCGTAACCATTCGATTTACGGATACGGGAACTTTCTTCCCTTCCTCCCTAAGCCTTACGGCAATTTGGGAAATCCCCTTTGTAACCCATACCAAAAGGTCCTGTACTCCTGCAACCTCGGGAGTTTTTCCGCATACCCCCATCATTGTGCATCCCTTACATCCTGCCGCTTCCTGGCATTGATAGCAAAACATTTTGTTTTTCATGTAATTCTCCCCTTTTAAGTTACTTGTATTTTTATGAAAACAGTACAATTAAAAACATTTTAAACTGCTCTCGTGCATAAACCGAGTGCGGTACCCCTGCGGGCATTACGATTGTTTCTCCTTTGTTTAGGATAAATTCTTTACCGTCTATTACAATTTCGCCTTGTCCGTCAAGAGCGATAACGATTGCATCCCCGCCCGAGGCGTGAGTGCTGATTTCCTCACCTTTGTCAAAGGCAAATAATGTTAGGCTGTGCTCGCTGTTTTGAGCTATGGTTTTGCTGACTACCTGACCGGGCATATAGTCCGTAAGCTCGGCAAGCGACAGCACCTGCGAATACGAAATGTTTTTAAGAAATTTTGCCACAGTAATTCCTCCTTTTGACATTTATATTACTACATAAATTGAAAAAAATCGGTAACATTTGTTACGAGGTTATAAATATTCTTCAATTTTTTCAAAATCGCAAATTATAATGTTTTTGCCTTGTACCTTAATTATACCTTCGTTTTGCATTTTCATGAGCTCCCTTGACAAAGACGGGCGGGCAACGCCGAGATAATCTGCCATTTCGTCACGGCTCATGGAAAGGGAAGTGTAATTAGAACGGTTTGGGTCACTGACAAGCATTTTGACAATTTTTTCACGGAGATTGGAGCCGGAGATAATTCTAAGCTTTTGATTGAGAAAATATGCTTTTTCCGCAAGGATGGACAACATGTTTTTAATAAGCGTTTCGTGGTTTGTGCAGCAGCGGCTGCAAGTGTGATAGAAAAACGATTTTGGGATGTGTAAAACCTCTGCCTTATTTACTGCCACAGTGTAGTGGTCATAGGTTTTTCCTTGAAGGAACACATAAACTTCTCCAAATATTTCGCCGGGGGTGTCGAAAATTGTTAGAATATTTCGCTTGCCGGAGGCAAAATCCTTACACACCGCCACAGAGCCGGATACAAGTATGCACAGCGTTTTCGGAACATCATCCTCGTAAAACAAGACTTCATCCTTAGCATAAACCTTTTTGAACGAACTGCCGCAGGAAAGGCAAGATTCTATATCATCAATACCACGAAACAAAGGAGAGTTTTTAAGAAAATTAATAACCATCACCTCTTTTTCTACATAAAATTACACATTAACACCTTTTATAACTATTTGCAATTTATTTTATCACACGGGCTTGAAATAAGCAATAAATTTATTTCAGAATATAAAATCCGTAGGGTAATGGGTGAAAATGACCTTTATTCAATTACTGTTACTTTTAAAAAAAGGAATTGATTTACAGGAAAAGCTATGATAAACTTGAATAAGCAGAAAAAGATATTTTTGAATATATTGAAATTTAACGAAAGTGCTATGCAGATGCATATCAAGGTATGTGGGCTATGATTTTTGAAGAGATTATATTAAAAAACAGCCTGACCAAAGGCTTACATACAGAAAAATTGACGGCTTGAATTTGCCGATGCATTTATACTTTCCCAAAGGTCACAATACGGCGGATTTAAAGCCTGCTGTTGTTTACATACATGGGGTGCTTGGAGCACAAGAAAGGACAATTCCGACTGGAACGGGGACTTTATGAATGCGTTGGCAAGATATTTTGCAATGCAGGGAGCTGTTGGGATACCCCTAAGCTATCGAAATGTATATGACCCAAGAGAAGAAAAAGAGTTGTTTGAAAAAGGACCCGAGCTTTTAGACCTGTATGCGGATTGCCTTGCGGTTTTAAGATATATCCGCAGTAATTGCAAAAATTTTGGCATTGATACTAATAAAATTGCAGTTATAGGCGATTCGGCAGGAGGGCATCTTGCAACTTGCCTTGGTACGCTGGACATCTTACGCAGCAGCGATGATATAAAGCCGGTCTTTGTGGTCGCTTGCAACCCAATAACGGACCTTACAGACCCTAAGTGGCTTTGTTATGTTGGCGCGAAAACCCGGTACAGTGAATTTGAAAGCCTTGACCTAAAGGACAGGGCAATGCTTGTTTCACCAATATATAACGCTGCCCGCTCCTCTTCCCCTACGCTTGTTATCAATGGCATCAATGATACGGTTGTATCGCCAATGCATTCAATAAAGTTTTGCGAAAAAATGTTGGCGGCAGATGCAAGCTTACTCTTATAGAAGGAGCGGGACATGCGTTTGTTCTGCCCGAATATTATCCTGACAAAAAAGCGGTTATAAAAGCAATTGATATAATTGATGATTATTTTTGCGAAAACAAAATCTTGCATAAAAAAATATGATAGGATTTGGTAGGTTTACACACTAAAGTTAAGATAAATAACCCGAAATTTTTACTTTTGTCAAACAGCTTACCAACAGCTAAATATTTAGAGTTTAAAAAGAGACCGCTTTTGAATATTGTCTGTTTTTACCGGACTTGTGCACGCATGGGAGTATTTTTAGTTTTTTATACGCTGCCATATTTGTGAGTAGTAGTTTTTCAAGTTGTGGTTTCTTACAGACATTATTCCAAAGCACCGAGGAAAGCCCACATGAAGCTTTATTCCCACATGTCTGTAACCCATAAGTGCAAAAGGAAGCTTTGTAACCGCATCGTTTGCATTTTCCACCCTGAAGGTGTTAAAAACCCTGCGATTGTACGAGCGTACAAAGGCACCGTTTCCCACCCTTGGGCAGCCAAAAAGGACAGCCGTATATTCACGGTTTCTGAAGTTTTGCTCCAGGTCAACAGCGCAAAGAACCGCCAAAGCGGCGCCGTAAGAGTGTCCTACAACAGTAATCTTTGAAACATCATCGCCCATAAAGCTATGTATTACATCTCGAACTCCGGAGCTTGTGTAGGCATCTAAAAATCCGGAGTGTATCCGTATCGGCGTTTTTGTGTTGCCGTAAGGAATTGTTTTTTTCCAAAACCGTATGTCTGTTAGGACGCCGCGCAGGGTGTCCGTTCCCCTAAAGGCAATTTGCAGCTCACAGTCCTTTTTGCGTATCAAAAACTGTGCGCCTACCCTGTCCACACTAAACATTTGTGTAGGACCATGTGGGTCATAAGGTGGATGCTTTGCATACGCCAGCGCAGCATATTCCACCATATCCAAAAGGTCATGGTTGTTCAACTTTGCCACCTCCCGCCTTTTGCCGCAAATGTATTATATGGCAATTATATGACGGTTTGGCTTTCGTTATGACGAAAAAACAGCCTGCTAAAAGGCGCTATGACCTTCAACATCAATTTTGTTTTTTGACATTAGCAATATTGTGTATATAATCAGCAAAAAAATATATTGTATTTGTTTCGACATAGCAATATAATTATAGTATGTAAACATGTTTTATGTGATAAAAACCAATAAAAAACAAAAGTGAAAAGGGGGATGTTTTTATGGCTAAAAAGGTTGTCCTTATTATGACGGACACACAAAGGACCGATATGCTCGGCTGCTATGGAAACAGCGAAATGAAAACACCAAATATCGACAAGCTGGCAGACGAAGGGCTTCTTTTTAAAAACGCATACACAACCCAGCCTGTGTGCACACCCGCACGCTCTGCCATCTTCACCGGGCTATTCCCGCACTCAAACGGGGCATGGTCTAACTGCCTGGCGCTTGGGGATAATGTTAAAACAATAGGTCAGCGGCTAAGGGACAACAATATAAAAGCCGGATACATCGGCAAATGGCATTTGGACGGCGGGGACTATTTCGGCTTGGGAAGGTGTCCCGATGGCTGGGACGAGAATTATTGGTACGATATGCGCCTGTACTTGGAGGAGCTGTCGGAGGATTTTAGGGTTAAGTCAAGAAAATGGACCACCATGACCGAAGAACATATTGATATAAAAGATACTTATGCACACAGGGTAAGCGACAGGGCTATTCGGTTTTTAAACGAAAACAAGGATAATGATTTTTTCCTTGCAGTATCTTATGACGAGCCTCACGACCCGTATTTATGTCCGGAGCCTTTTGCAAGCATGTATAAAGATGTAAGTCTATCCAAAAACAACGTGTATGACAGCTTGGAAAACAAGCCTGCTTACCAAAAATTATGGGCACAGGAAGCTAAGGGAGAGATGGAACAAGGAAAGATTGCCTGGGAGCAATACTTTTTAGGCTGCAACAGCTTTGTTGACCATGAAATCGGCAGAGTTTTAGAGCATATTGACAACGACACTCTAATCATATATACATCCGACCACGGCGACTTTTTGGGCGCCCATGGGCTTAAGCTAAAAGGTCCGGCATTTTATGACGAAATTGCCAAAATTCCTTTTATTATAAAAGGTGGAGTAAAAGGCGTCAACGAAAGCCCTACAAGCCATATTGACATTACTCCCACAATATTGGAATACTTTGGCATTGCGCTTCCGAAATGGCTTGACGGAAAATCCATGATGCCCATATTAGACGGCTCTGCTGACAAGATAAACGATTACATATTCTGCGAATTTGGCAGATACGAGGTTGACCACGACCATTTTGGAGGTTTTCAGCCAATGCGTAGCATATTCGACGGCAGATACAAACTGTCCATAAACCTGCTGTCAACCGATGAGCTATATGATTTAAAGAATGACCCGCATGAAATTAATAACCTTATAAATGACGAAAATTACAAAGGAATCAGAAACAAGCTACATGACGAGATAATAAAATGGCAAAACGAAACAAGAGACCCATTCAGAGGCTACTATTGGCTCCACAGACCGTACCGTGACGACCTTTTAGGGCCAACATGGGCATTTTCAGGCTATACAAGGCAAAGAGAAAACGAAGAGTACGAGCCAAAGCAGTTGGACTATTCAACAGGGCTTGAGATGGAAACTGCCGTACGCAAAAAATAAGCCATATAAAATGTCATTAATGTTGCAAATAAAGTGTTTAATTAAAACACGCACTTAACCTTTTACTAAAAAGCCTTGCTAAAAGCAAGGCT
>JAQVDK010000066.1 GCA_028697835.1 Eubacteriales bacterium
TATTAAATATAAAAAACGAAAGGAGCGTTATTATGAAAGATTACAAAAAGCTCACAAACGAAGTCGGCGCGCCGGTAGCTGACAACGAAAACTCCATTACCGCCGGTCCGCGCGGTCCTGTTGTCATGCAGGATGTGTGGCTCATGGAAAAAATGGCACACTTCAACCGCGAGGTTATTCCTGAACGGCGTATGCACGCAAAGGGATGGGGTGCTTACGGAAAGCTTACTATTACCCATGACATTTCAATGTATACCAAAGCAAAGGTGCTTCAGCCTGGTGCAGTGACCGAAGCTTTTACCCGTTTTTCAACCGTTGCCGGTGAACGCGGTGCAGCTGACTGTGAGCGTGATATCCGCGGTGTTGCCACCAAGTTTTATACAGAGGAAGGCAACTGGGATCTGGTTGGCAACAACACGCCCACCTTCTTTATCCGTGACGTACATAACTTTTCCGACCTAAACCGTGCAGTGAAACGTGATCCCCGTACAGGCAGACGTTCTGCCCAGAACAACTGGGATTTCTGGACACTGCTACCAGAGTGCTTCCATCAGATAACGATTGTAATGAGCGACCGGGGTATCCCTGCTTCTTTCCGCCACATGCACTTTTTCGGCGAGCATACATTTTCTTTATATAACGAAAAAAATGAACGCGTGTGGTGTAAGTTCCATTTCAAGACGCAACAGGGCATAAAAAACCTCTCTAACGAGGAAGCGGCAAGAATCAATGGAATGGATCGTGAATACCACGGCAAGGATCTTTACGAAGCAATCGAGCGCGGTGACTTTCCTAAATGGACAATGTATGTACAAATCATGACTGAGGAACAGGCAAAAAATCATTACGAGAACCCCTTTGATATTACAAAGGTTTGGCGTCACGCAGAATACCCGCTGATTGAGGTGGGAGTCTATGAATTAAACCGCAACCCCGAAAACTTTTTTGCTGAAGTTGAGCAGGCCGCATTTACACCAGCACATGTAGTTCCCGGAATAGGCTTCAGCCCGGATCGTTTCCTGCAAGGCAGGCTGTTTGCTTATGGTGACGCTCAGCGTTATCGTCTTGGCGTCAATCACAACCTCATCCCTGTAAACCGTGCCAAGGTTGAGGTCAATGAATATCATCGTGATGGCGCAATGCGTGTTGACGGCAACTATGGTAGCACACCGGCCTATACCCCAAACAGTTACGGTGTTTGGACTGCCCAGCCTGAAGTAATGGAGCCTCCGCTTGATTTGGAAGGTGCAATGTATCGCTACGATCCTAAGGACGATCCGACAGATGACTGTTTTCGTGCCGGCGGTAATTTATGGCGTATTTTAACGGAAGATAAGAAGCAGATCTTAATTGAAAACACTGCTGCGGACATTGCTCCTGTCACCGAAAATATCAAGTATCGACATGCTGTTCACTGTTATCTGGCTGATCCTGAATACGGCGAGCGCTTTACTAAAGCTGCCGGACTGAACATGGATAAAGTTATTGAACTCTCCAAGCTGGATCATAACGGATTGATTCAAGCTACCCTATCCATGTAAAGCAAGTATAAAAAACAAGAAACATTTACTTGAATTGTAGAAGTAATTCTTAGACGTTTGACTCTTAATAATCTTTAGCATTGGATTCTCTGCACAATAAAGGATATGTTTTAATGATTATTTATTTCTAAACTAACTATCAGCAAAATTCTACACATTAGGGCATTTATACAAATACTGCAAAAACTTATCCTCTCACAGGATTTACTTTGGGCACAGATGCGTACTAACCCCTAAGCAATACAAGGCGCTTGAATTAAAGGATGACATTCTCACATTTAACGATGTTAAACTAATCAGCAATTTAATCAATCTTTCAAAAGCCAATGAGGCAATTGCATTTTTTAAGAAAACCATCAGCACTATCAGATGTTTCAATTATTACAATTTAAAAACTTCTATAAACTTAATAGCAACAAGCGTTTTTGAAGCTTATTATTTTAACAACCCAAAAAGCAACAAAAGCTACTATGTCAGCTATAATGATTTTTTCAGTGAAATTAATACTTTAGAAACTCTGGACGAAGTAGAAGCTGTATTAGAAAAAATTATTATTGCCGCATGTTCTTCAAAAACCGATGGAGACATCAAAAATACCATATTATATATTGAGGAGTATATTAGTCAAAACTATTACAATAGCAATCTTTGCACAAAAACAATCGCCGATGCGATTGGGCTTTCACCAAGATATACAGCAAAGCTGTACTTCGACTATACCGGAGTGAAAATTCAAAAATTTATTAACGACATAAAAATAAAAAAGGCTACCGAGCTTCTAAAAAACACAAATATAGAAATCAATAAAATAGCAGATTCAATCGGCTTGAGCAATTTAAAAGATTTTTATACATACTTCAAAAATGAAACCGGATATACCCCCAGCGAATATAGAAATAAATATAAGGCATTTGCCAATCAAACAGCCAATGAATAGACAATGGTTCCAACCACAGGCATCATGCCAATCAATCTTTACCGTATCAGTAGAAAAACATGATTTGAGGTAATTATTCTAAAAGGAGAAAGCGATGAAAAGGAAAATATCCGATTACCGGAATGTCGGAACATCGATAGGTTTTTGCGCCGCCTTAGGTATTTTGGCGGGTGCTTTACTGAACAATCTGGCTTTGTGGCTGTGCATTGGTGCGGGCATCGGTGTTGTTATCGGAGCTGTATCTCACCTGTATAAGCAAAAAAAAGCGATGAGAGTGGCGAAAATTCTCGTTGCCGCTATTATTACCGCCGGTTTATTTGCCATATACGCGTTCGGTATATATCTGCCGGGCGGGAGCGTGCCCAGGAATTCTGTAGCGGAAGAATTCACAGCTTTTCTCGATGGCAGAATCCCGGCGCTTATGAAACGATATGCGGTTGCGGGTGCCAGTATCGCACTTGTACGGAACGGACAGATTGTATATTTAAACGCCTATGGCTATGCGGATAGGGAATCAGGACGACTAATGACGGCGGATATGCCGATGCGTGTTCAGTCCATATCCAAGTCGGTTACGGCGTGGGCTATTCTAAAGCTTGTCGAGGAAGGGAAACTGAACCTTAACGAGCCGGTCGAAATGCATTTTAAAGACTGGGAGCTTCCGGATTCGGACTATCCTTCTGACGGCTTGACGGTGCGCCAACTTCTCTGTCATACCGGCGGAATGCCCCTCGGTGATATTTTCGCGCTTTACGCTCCGGATGAGGAAATACCTTCTCTGAGGGAAAGCCTGTCTGGGTCGGCAGTTTTGTTTCAGGAGCCGGGCAAAGGCTTTTCCTATTCCAATGTGGGATACAACCTGCTGGAGCTTTTGATTGAAGAGGTCACCGGACGGGACTTCGCAGAATACATGAAAAACGAAATTTTATCTCCCTTGGGCATGAATCATTCAGATTTTAACTGGAGCGAAGCATCTCTTGCCGCAGCGCCGCATGGATATACGCTGGACGGGAAAGCAGTTACACCCTATCGATATGCGGAAAAGGCGTCGGGCGGGCTGATTTCCACAGCAGAAGACATAGCCCGTTTTTGTATAGCCGGAATGTCAGCCTTTTATGAGCAGGACGTTCTAACGGGTGCAGGCATAAACAGCCTTTATTCCCCTCAAACGTCGCAGCTTGGGGTCTATAGCTTGGTCTTTGACACCTATGGCTTTGGATTCTATATTGAGCGGCTGGCCGGCGGTGAAACGGCTGTCTCGCATGGCGGTCAGGGCACAGGCTGGATGAGTCATTTCCACGCAGTACCTGAAACGGGTGATGCGATAATTATTCTGACAAACAGCCAACGGAGCTGGCCGTTTATAGCCCATCTTCTGAAGGGCTGGAGACAGTGGAGCGGCTTGGCGCCCGTCGGCATGGAAAACATCATTTGGGGAGAATACGCACTGTGGGGGGTTATTTGGCTGGTATGCTTCCTGACGCTGGTTCAAGCGTGGCGACTGGGTATGGGTATTTTTATCGGTGTACGTACGTTTGCGCCTTTATGCAAGAAACGGATGTCTTTGCGTCTTTATCAATTAGGAACTGCGGTTTTTTTGATAGCGGGGCTAATTTGGTGTGTAAGCCAAAAATATCTGATTCTCTCCTCCGTATTTCCAATAAACGCTGTATGGCTGGGCGGTTCAGCATTCCTGTCAGCTTTAGTTTTGCTGCTGTCTGCCCTGTTTCCGTTTAATATGTCAAAGAGGCGGGATACGGTCAGGTCCGGTTCAGAATCCATTCCCAGCACGAAAAACGCAACGGAATAGATGTCAATGTTTGACGAGTGGTCAGTTTAGATTTTTTGGCTCTTGCCGATGTTGTGTGGTTTATTCTTTTTGCAGATATGTAGCGTACCCTTTATGTGTGCAGCTCCCGAGCATACAAAAGGCGCCCGACTGAAGAACAGGTGGGCGCCTGCTTTTTTATTTGCCAAGAAAGCTTATTTAAAATACTTTACGCCTGAGATAAATATCTTTTGGTCCTTGTCCCCGGGAATGTTTTTGTAAACATTTTTGCCGATACGCTCACTATGCGCCATTTTTCCAAACACCCTGCCGTCCGGGCTTGTTATTCCCTCTATTGCATAAAAAGAGCCGTTGGGATTATAGGGCATATCCATTGTGGCGTTGCCGCCTAAGTCAACATATTGCGTTGCAACCTGTCCGTTTTCAATCAGCGTTTTTATCATCTTATCGCTGGCCACAAAGCGCCCTTCGCCATGGGAAATTGCAACGGCATGTATATCCCCCACGGAAACCTCACCAAGCCATGGAGAAAGCTTTGAACAAATGCGGGTGTTTACAATGGAGGACATATGCCTGCCGATTTTATTAAAAGTAAGGGTGGGGCAGGTGCTGTCCATATCCCTAATTTCGCCAAAGGGCACAAGCCCAAGCTTTATAAGTGCCTGAAAACCGTTGCAAATGCCAAGCATCAGACCGTCCCTTTTATATAGAAGGTTCATAATGCTTTCCTTTATTTTTGGGTTTCGAAATGCTGTGGCGATAAACTTTCCGGAGCCGTCGGGCTCGTCCCCGCCGCTAAACCCTCCCGGTATCATAACTATTTGGGACGAGTCTATAATGCGTTTCATCTCGTCTATGGATTTGTTTATATCGCCTTGGGTAAGGTTTTTGAAAACAAGGGTTTCAACCTGCGCCCCTGCGTGTGCAAATGCCCTTTCACTGTCGTACTCGCAGTTTGTGCCTGGGAATACGGGTATGAATACCTTGGGCTTTGCAAAGCTTTCCTTTGCAAACAAAACCCTCATTTTGTCTGAAGTAATGTTTAAAACTTCGGCTTTGGTATCCTCCACCTTTTCGGGGAATACGGAAAACAGGGGCTTTTGCCACGCCAAAAGTGCATATCTTAGCTCTATTTTTTCATTTCCTACGGTTATGCATTTTTCTTCGCAGGTTTTTCCGATAAGGTACGCATTTTTATAATTAATGTGATGCTCCGTTTCAATTATTACAGAGCCGAAATCAGCATCAAACAAACCGTCAGCTCTGATACTTGCCCCAATCATGTTTCCAAAGCACATTTTGCTTACGGCTTCGCAAATGCCGCCGCTTCTTACAGTATGGGCACTTTTTACCTTGCCTTCCTGAATGATCCTGTTTACAGCCTTAAAGTTTTCGCAAAGCTCGTTAAAGTTTGGAAGTCCGTTTTCGTCCTTAACCGCTTTGATTAAATATACATTGCTGTTTGGGCTTTTAAATTCGTTTGAAACGGCATGGTCGACTTTTAAAGGCGATACGGCAAAAGCCACAAGGGTGGGGGGAACGTCCATATCCTTAAATGTTCCCGACATACTGTCCTTTCCGCCAATGGCGCCGATTTTAAGCTTCTTTTGGGCATAATAGGCACCCAGCAGCGCCGCAAGAGGCAGCCCCCATCTTTCGGGATTGTCGCCGGGCCTTGGAAAAAACTCCTGCAAGGTTAGATAGCAGTCCTCATACCTTGCACCTGCCGCCACCGCCTTTGCAACCGCTTCAACAATGGCGAAAACCGCCCCATGGAACGGGCTTTTTTCGGACAAATAGGGATTGAAGCCATGCGCCATTACGGTGCCGGTGGTAGTATCTCCCTCCAAAACGGGGATTTTGGCAACCATGCTCTCCGTTGGGGTTTGCTGATACTTGCCGCCAAAGGGCATAAAAACCGTAGCCGCGCCGATGGAGCTGTCAAACCGCTCTATTAGCCCCTTTTGGCTGCACACGTTAAGGTCCGACAAAACCGAAAGCCATTTTTCCCTGATACTTTCGCCTTCGGGCTTTATGCACCGATTAAAGTCGGTGTCAGATACCGCCTTGATTTTTGCGGCGGCTTTTTTTGGAGCTCCGTTTGTGTCCAAAAAGTCTCGGCTTATGTCCACTATTTTTTTGCCCCGCCAGCTCATTACCAGGCGCCTTTGCTCGGTTACAACCGCAACCTTTGTGGCCTCAAGGTTCTCGGTGTTTGTCTCTTTTATAAATTTTTCTAAGTCTTCTTTTGCAATAACAACAGCCATTCTCTCTTGCGACTCGCTTATTGCAAGCTCTGTTCCGTCAAGTCCCTCATATTTTTTCGGAACGCTGTCCAAATCAATTAAAAGCCCCGGCGCAAGCTCGCCTATTGCCACCGATACCCCGCCTGCGCCAAAATCGTTGCATTTTTTTATCATTTGGGCAACATGGGGCTTTCTAAACAGCCTTTGTATTTTACGCTCCTCGGGCGGGTTTCCCTTTT
Organism: Eubacteriales bacterium; assembly: GCA_028697835.1. GTDB lineage: Bacteria > Bacillota > Clostridia > Monoglobales > Firm-18 > STE-11. The sequence continues at coordinate 6,753 of JAQVDK010000066.1, forward strand.
GCACCTCCGCCCCGCAGCTTTCAAGGGACTGCTCCGTGTGCGCCTTTGAAGAGCCAGTGGCACCGCCGCAGCCGTCCCGTCCGGTCCTGCCGCCCAGAAGAATTACCACATCGCCGGGGGCGGGAGCCTGCCTTTTTACGTTTTTCCTTGGAGCAGCCGCAATAACGGCGCCAAGCTCCATCCTTTTGGCAACATAGGCGGGATGATAAATCTCGTTTACAACTCCGGTGGCAAGACCTATTTGATTGCCATATGAACTATACCCCGCCGCAGCGCCTTGAGTGATTTTCCTTTGTGGAAGCTTTCCGGACAAGGTTTGGGAAACCGGCACTCTCGGGTCGGCACAGCCGGTTATCCTCATTGCCTGATAAACATAAGACCTTCCTGAAAGCGGGTCGCGTATCGCCCCGCCCAAACAGGTTGCGGCGCCGCCAAAGGGCTCGATTTCGGTGGGGTGGTTGTGGGTTTCGTTTTTAAACATTACAAGGTATTCCTCGTCCCTTCCGTTTACATCCACCGTAACAACAATTGAACAGGCATTTATTTCATCGGACAAATCCAGCCTTGAAAGGTATCCTTCCTTTTTTAGCTCTTTTGCCGCAATGGTTGCAATGTCCATAAGGCATATGTCTTTTTTCTTGCCTGCATAAAGCTTTGCCCTGCAGGCGATATAATCGTTGTAAACGTCTTTTATATAATCGTCCTCAATTTCCACTTCCTCAAGCTCTGTCAAAAAGGTTGTGTGCCTGCAATGGTCCGACCAATAGGTGTCTAAAACGCGAATTTCGGTAAGGCTTGGATCCCTGCCCTCTTGTCGAAAATAGCCCTGGCACAGCCTAAGGTCGTCAAAATCCATAGCCAAACCAAACCCTAAAAGCATATCCGTAAGCTGCCCGTCGCTAAAATCGGTAAATCCGTGCAAAATTGCAACATCATCAGGGGCATAAACCGCCATTTCCAGCGACTTTGGCTTTTCCAATGATGCCTCGTGGGCTTCCACAGGGTTTAGCATATAGCTTTTGACTGTTTCAAACTCTTTATCGGTTATTTTGCCGTAAATGGCAATTATTTTCGATACCTTTACAGCAGGCTTTTCCCCACCGGTTAAAATCTGAATGCACTGTGCCGCGGAATCGGCCCTCTGGTCGTATTGACCAGGCAGGTATTCAACGGCAAAAAACCTGTCTGCGTCCTTTAAATCAATTTCCTCGTCATAGCACAAATCAACCTGAGGCTCGGAAAGTATTGTTGTTTTTGCCCTTTCGTATTCGTCCTCGGTTACTTGCGATATGTCGTAGCATTTGATTATCCTAATATCGTTTATGCCCGACAGCGAAAGATTTTCCCTAAGGTCCGACAATATGCCCGCCGCTTCGTTGTCTATACCTTTTTTCTTTTCAACAAAAATTCTTCTTACCATGGTGTCTCCCTTCTAATTAATTTCCATAGGGTAATTTCCTGAAAAACATGCGTCACAAAAGCCGCATTTGGAATTCGGAGCAATTTTGGAAAGCCCTTCAAGGCTTAAGTATCCAAGGCTGTTTGCCCCTATGCTTTGCCTTATTTCTTCAATCGTATATCTACACGCAGCCAAAGCCTCCTTGGAGGGAATGTCCGTTCCGAAATAGCAGGGCCATACAAAAGGCGGTGATGAAACCCTCATATGAACCTGCTTTGCACCGGCCCTCCTTAGCATGGTAACGATTTTCGAGCTGGTTGTGCCTCTTACTATGGAATCGTCTATCATAACAATCCTTTTTCCCTGCACGCTTGACTCTATAGCGCTAAGCTTGATTTCAACTCCTCTTTCCCTCTGCTCCTGGGTTGGGTATATGAAGGTCCTTCCTATATATCTGTTTTTAACAAGCCCTATTCCGTACGGTATTTTGGACTCCTCCGAATAACCTATGGCGGCGTCTATTCCCGAGTCCGGAACGCCGATTACCAAATCGGCGTCCACCTTATGCTCCCTTGCAAGAATCCTGCCTGCCTGCTTTCTGGCTTCATACACGCTGCTTCCGTCAATTATGCTATCGGGCCTTGCAAAATAAATAAGCTCGAATATGCAAAGGCTGGATTTTTCGTTTGTTTCAAATTTAACGGATTTTAAGCGGTTGTTTTCAACTGTTACAATTTCACCGGGCAAAACATCCCTTACAAACTCCGCGCCCACTGCCGTCAATGCGCATGATTCGGAAGCAAACACAAAGTCTTCCCCTCTTTTGCCTATGCAAAGAGGGCGCATTCCAAAAGGGTCACGCACCGCAATCAGCTTGTCCGCACTCATGATAAGAAGGGAGTATGCACCCTTTATAATCTTCATCACGTTTAACACGGCATCTTCAACAGAGGATATTTTTATCCGCTCTTTGGCAATAAGGTATGCGATAACCTCGGAATCGGTAGTGGTCCTGAAAATGGCGCCTTTTTCCTGAAGCTCGTCTCTTAGGGCGCTTGTATTTACCAAATTTCCGTTATGGCACAGAGCAAAAGAGCCTTTAATATGGTTTATAACCAGTGGCTGTGCATTTTCGCTGCGGCTTTCGCCGGTGGTGGAATAACGAACATGCCCGATTGCCATGTTTCCTCGTATTGATTCAAGCCGCCTTTCGCCAAAAACCTCGCCCACGGTTCCCATGTCCTTATAATAATTTATAACTGCGCCGTCGGTTGCGGCAATCCCGCAGCTTTCCTGCCCCCTGTGCTGAAGGGCAACAAGCCCGTGGTAAACATCCCAGGCGCAAGGCTCGCTCCCTTTTGCGCAAATTCCGAAAACTCCGCATTCTTCGCCTATTTTATAAAAATCATTTTTACCCACTTTTGTTCTCCTTACCTAAAGACCAATTCTTTTTAACATTTCCATATATGCCTCTTCAACCTTGCCTAAATCTTGGCGGAAGCGGTCTTTATCCAGCTTTTCCATGGTGTTAAGGTCCCAAAAACGGCAAGTGTCGGGAGAAATCTCGTCAGCTAAAATAATTTCGCCGTCCGGTGTTTTGCCAAACTCTATCTTAAAGTCCACAAGCTCTATGCCTATTTCTCTAAAATATTTCCTCATAAAGTCGTTAATCTTAAAGGCCATTTCGGAAATCATCTGAAGCTCCTGCTTTGTGGCCTTTTGCAGC
>JAQVDK010000009.1 GCA_028697835.1 Eubacteriales bacterium
AAAAGCCCCAGCATAATGTCAATAACGCTAAATATTATGGAAAAAACAAGCGTGGATTTAAACCCTTTGCCAAGCTGCAGGGCGGTTGCCACAGGAAGGGTAATCATGGAGCTTAAAACCAAAACACCCACAATTCTAATTGATACAGATATGGCAGAGGCTACAAGTATGGCAAAAACATAATTAATAATCCGCACTTTAACCTTTGCAACTTTGGCGGCTTCTTCGTCATAGGCAATATAGACTAATTGATGGTATAGAAGAATCAGCGCAGCCACAGAAACAACACTTAAAATTGCCACCATAACCATGTCAGCTTTTGTAACGGTTAATATGCTTCCGAACATAAAGGAGTCCGCACTTACCTTTAGCCTGCCCGAGCTTATTATGGTTATAGCCGTTCCAATGCCAAGGGACAGCACAATGGATAGTATCAAATCAGTATGTTTTTTGAAATGGCCGCGTAAAAACTCGATTAGCGCTCCGCTTAGCGATGTAAAAATAAATGCGCCCAATATAGGGTTTTGGTTAAAGAGCAGCCCCAGCGCAACTCCCGCCAAAGAGGAGTGGGAAAGCGTGTCGCCAATCATGGAATAGCGCCTTAGCACCAAAAAAACTCCTATACATGGGCATAGAATGGAAATGCACATGGAAACAAATATTGCATTTTGCATAAAGGTATAACTAAGCATTGTTGTCCTCCCCGTTTATATTTAAAAATTCTTCCGCATATTGCTTTGGTGTGCAAAGGTGACCTTTGCCTTTGTCCAAATGATAAATCAAGGTGGAGTTTGAAATTGCGGCGCTTAAATTATGCTCTACGGATACAATTGTTATGTTTTTTTCCATGTTCATCTTTTTCAAAAAGCTGTAAATTTCCTCCTGGCTTTTAGAATCTATACCGGTAGAAGGCTCGTCAAGCAAAAGCAGCTCCGGCTCACCCATAAGCGCCCGGGCTATAAAAATCTTTTGGCTTTGCCCCCCGGACAAGGTACCCATCAGCGCATCTTTAAATTCAACCATTCCCACCATCCGAAGGGCATTATAAACTGCATTTTTATCCTTGACTTTAATAATTTTTCTATATGAATTTAGCGCTTCATAAACAGTAATGGGGAAGTTTGAGCCGTTAAAATCCTTTCTTTGGGGAACATAGCCCATCCTTTTGGCGTTGTTTGTTATTTTTCCCCTTGTGGGCTTTAAAAATCTTAGCATAAGCTGAATAAGCGTGCTTTTTCCCGAGCCGTTGCTTCCGATAATGGATAAATATTCACCCTTTTTTATTTCAAGATTAATCCCGTTTAAGACATACGGGGCAGCGCCTGTATATGAAAACGTAAGATTTTCTGCTTTTATCATGGGCAGACACCCTTTCTGTTTAAATATAAATGCGAATGATTTGCACTTGACATGGGCATACAATTTATGTTATTCTACTTTATATATTATACATGCAAATGCATATCATTTGCAAGTGTTTTTTGGAGGTTTATAAAATGCTCAAAAAATTTGCGCTTGTTTTACTTGTTTGCCTTGCAATAACAAGCCTTTTTGCTTGCAGAGGCGATTATAACACTATCTCAAACAGCGGTGAAAAACTGAAGGTTTTGGTAACCTTTAACGCAATGGCGGAATTTGCCAAGGCTGTTGGCGGGGACAAGGTAGAGGTTTCAACAATCATACCGGACGGGGCAAGTATTCATGATTTTGAGCCAAAAGCACAGGATATGGCAAAGATAAGCAAGGCTGATGTTTTTATATATAACGGGCTTGGAGCGGACCCATGGGCGGAGAATGTAATAAAAGCTTCGTCAAACGACAATTTGATTGTTGTTGATGCTTCCTTTGGCGCAAGCATAATTGAGCACACGGAAGATGACGAACACGACCATGGACATGGCGGGAGCGACCCTCATTTGTGGCTTGGCATAAAGGGCGCCAGGGCTCAAGCGGAAAACATTAAAAATGCCTTTGCTTTGGCAGATTCGGAAAACGCAAGCTTTTATGAGCAAAACTTTAGCGAATTTGCCGCCCAGCTTGACGGCCTTTACAACGAGTTTAAAGAAAAATTCGATTCCCTTGAAAAAAAGAATTTTGTTACAGGACATGCGGCTTTTGGGTATTTGTGCCACGATTTTGGTCTGGAGCAAAAAAGCGTTATGGACATATATGCCGAGGGCGAGCCAAGCGCAAGGCAGCTTGCAAGGCTGGTGGAATATTGCAGGGATAATAATGTTACCACCATATTTGCCGAGGAGATGGCAAGCCCCCAGGTATCAAAAACCCTTGCCGAAGAAGTGGGGGCAAGGGTAGAAACCATATATACCATTGAAAGCAGTGAAAACGGAAAAACTTATTTGGAAAGAATGCAAGAGAATTTAAGCAAGATATATGAAAGTATGCTATAAGTTAATTCCTGCTGAATAATTTGCTTTGCGAATTAAAAAGGCATAGGACTCGTTGAAAATGGCGAAATAGGCCCATTTTCAACGAGTCAGGAATTACCTGATATCTCACTGAATTTTGTTTTTTCAAAAAAGCAAAATCTAAAATATTCTGTAAGCCGTTTGCGGCGTGGATTTTAGAATTATTCAGCGGAATTTAAGTTAAAGCAGTGATTAAGAGGTCCGCTGCCTTTGCCTAAATCAAGCTGCGCCAAAAGGGCGCCTGTAATATAGGCTTTGGCAGAGCGTACAGCCTGGATGGTATCCTTGCCTTCTGCCAAGCCGCAGGCGATAGCGGAGGAAAGGGTACAGCCTGTACCATGGGTGTTAGGGTTGTTTATTTTTTCCTGCTCAAGCCAGAAAACCTCTCCCTTATGGTACAAAAGGTCGTCGGCGCTTTCTTTTAGATGCCCGCCCTTTACCAAAACGCTTCCCTTTAGTTTTTTGCCTATTTTTTCAGCCGCTTTTAGCATGTCGGTTTTGTTTTCTATCTTAAAGCCGCAAAGCTTTTCTGCTTCGGAGATGTTCGGCGTTATCACATCTGCAACAGGCAAAAGCTTTGTAATTAAAGTTTCCATGGCGTCCTCGCTCATTAGGGCATGTCCGCTTGTCGAAAACATTACAGGGTCAACAACTATGTTTTTTGCACCGTACCGCACAAGTTTTTTTACAATGCTTTCAATTATAGCAGCGGAAGATACCATTCCTATTTTAACGGAGTCGGGAAAAATATCTGTAAATATACAGTCCAGTTGATTTTCCAAAAAATCCTTGCCTGCTTCCAAAACTCCATAAACTCCTGTTGTGTTTTGCGCGGTAAGTGCGGTTATGGCGCTCATGGCATACATTTTATGTGCGGTTATTGTTTTTATATCTGCTTGTATTCCTGCACCTCCGCTGCAGTCGGAGCCTGCTATGGTCAGCACCTTTTTCATTTGAATATATCCTCCTTTAACAAATCCTCAAAAGTGTCGGCGTATATGTGGCTAACTTTTTTGATTTCTTCTATCTCGTCTTTAAAAGACTCGTCATAAATACCGATAGTTATAAAGCCTTCTTCATTTGCGGAAATTATGCCATGCAGGGCATCTTCCACAACAATGGTATCATAAGGTTTGGTCCCAAGCCGCTGGCCGCTGACACGGTAAATTTTGCCGTCGGTTTTTGAAGCGTCAACATCGGCACAGGTTAAAATAAACTCGAAATAATCAGAAAGCCCAACATGCTCTAAAGCTTCAACGGTCAAATCATAATCATTTGCCGTTGCAACGCACATTTTTACTCCCATGGACTTTAGCTTGTCCAAAAATTCTTTGGCATAAGGCTTTGCGCAAACCTTTGTACGGTAAAAATCCCGCATAATTTCCAGGCAGCGGTTTTTTATCTCGTCGGCAGTCATCTGAACCCCTAAAACCTCGATAAAATACCGAACACACTCATTCATAGAGTATGTTTTAAAAATATCGTCCAAGTTGGGAGGAACTTCAATGCCGCATTCCTCCAAAAGGACTACGTCTGCATAATGCCAAACATACATGGAATCCAGTATTGTTCCGTCAAGGTCGAAAATTGCACCTTTAATTTTCATTTAAATACCTCGTTTGATATATTATATAGCTTTTTGGCGGCGATAAAAATATCCTCCTTGGCAAACAAAGCCGAAACAACAGCAACGCCATCTATGCCGCTATTTTTTAGCTTATGAATATTATACTCGTTTATTCCGCCAATTGCAACCACAGGAATATCTACCGCGGCGCAAATTTTTTGCAGCGTTTCAAAGCTTACATTGTCTGCATCCTTTTTTGTGGAGGTGGAAAAAACGGCGCCAACGCCCAAATAATCAGCGCCTTGAGATTGGGCAAGAAGTGCCTGCTCTACATTTTGAACGGAAACTCCCACAATTTTGTCCTTACCAAGAACTTCTCGAGCCAAGGTGCAGCTTGTGTCGCTTTGCCCAACATGAACACCGTCTGCGCCGGATTTTTGTGCTATCTCCACATTATCGTTTATAACAAAAGGCACATTATACTTTTTTGCAATTTCTTTTATTTTGATTGCTTCTTCAAGAAAATCATCAAAAGGCATATCCTTTTCACGAAGCTGCAAAAACGTTACCCCGCCTTTTAGGGCGTCTTCAATTTGGGCGAAGAAATCTTTGCTTCCAAGCCAGCTTCTGTCGGTCACCGCATAAAGGCGCATAGAACTTTTATCTAATTTCAATTTTTGCTCCTCCTCCCAAGGTGGCTGCGTCCAAATTGCTCATGGCGTCAATAAGATGCATACGGAAGGAGGAAGTACCCCCGCCGCTTTGGACTGCCTTTTCATAGGCGATTTCCCCACAAATCCCCATTGCGCATACCGCTGCGGCTGTTGCGGCAAGCAAGTTTTCGGAGTTTGCACCGCAAAAAGCGCCAATCAGGGACGATAGCATACATCCGGCACCGGTAATTTTCGACATCATGGGATGTCCGTTTTTTATGATATATGCCTTCTGGCTGTTTGCTACTATGTCGATGGGACCTGTTATGGCGATTACCGCTTCGGTTTGTGCGCTAAGCCTTTTTGCAAGGGCGACTGTTTCGTCTAAATTGTCACTGCCCACCAAATCACCTTCGTCCGCCTCAACGCCCTTTGTTTTGGCAGCTTCATTAGCTATGCATTTTATTTCAGAGATGTTGCCCCTTATAACGGAAAATTTAACTTCTTTTACAAGGGAAAGAGCAGTGTTGGTGCGAAGGGTGGAAGCGCCCGCTCCAACAGGGTCCAAAACTGTGGGGTGGGAAAGCTCGTTTGCCTTCTTTCCTGCGGCAAACATTGATTTTATAGTGCGCTCGTTTAGTGTGCCTATATTTATAACAAGGCTTGTGCAGATGGAAGTTATTTGCTCCACTTCGCCAATATCGTCCGCCATAATTGGCGCACCGCCACAGGCTAATACAATGTTTGCACAGTCGTTTACCGTAACATAATTTGTAATATTATGTACCAGGGGTAATTTTTCTCTAACATTATTTATGATTTCTTGAAACATATTTCATACCTCCGTTTATAATAATTGATAAAGCCATGGTAATTAGCACTACAGGAATTGTGCTTCCCAAAACGGTGTCTATGTTTATAAATAATCTGTATATCGCAAAGCCTGCCACCCACAGCCCTAAGTTTACATAATTTAGCCCTTGGGTTATCGTTTTCTTTTTAAATATAAAATAGTCCGTTATTAAAATGGCGGTCATGGGAACAAAAACGCTGCCGATAAGGTAAAGGAAGTTTTCGTACTGGCTAATTGGCGTAAATATGGCAATTAATGTGCCTGCCACACCTAAAATTATCGATGCTTTTTTCTCGCTGACCTTTTTAACGTTTACAAAGCTGACACCGGCGGAATAAACATCCAAGAAGGTTGTGGTAACGGTTGAAAGAAGGATAATTATGATTGCAAAGGTGCCAAGCCCTGCCTTTAGCATAATTTCGGATATATCGGATGTTCCTGCATAAATTGCCGCAAAAAGCCCAATTAGATACATCCAGCAGCTTCCGAAAAAGTAACTTATAACGCTTGCAAGGGTTGCCGATTTTGGTTTTTGTGCGTGCCTTGTATAGTCGGAGATAAGCGGCAGCCACGATACAGGCATTGCAACGCTTAGCTCAACCGCGCCTGCAAACGACATTTCCCCGCCAAGGATGCCGCCTTCGGAAGGCCTTAGCACAACCGCGCTTAAGATAGCGCTTAAAACAAGCAGGGCGCCAACCGCAACTGTGTTTAGCTTTCCTAAATTTGTAATGCCCACTGCTACCCAAACCAGGATTAAAAGCCCGATAGCCGCGCTCCAAAGCATTTCGTTGTCAATGCCCCAAAGCTGTTTTGTTACGTGGTTGAATGCGCCTGCCCCGATAATAATCATTACCGCTGTCCAGCCGATTAGCTGAAGCACATTCAAAACGGAAAAGATGCGAGAGCCGCCTTTTCCAAAAGAAACTGCGCTGGACTCAAGAGAAGCCATTTTGGTTTCCGCTCCTATTATTCCCGCAAAATAAAACAAAATACAGCCGATTGCATGGCCCAAAACAATGGCAAAAATGCCTTTTGCAATGCCTAAAGGTGCAATTAGTGCGCCGGTTACAATTTCTGCAATCGAAACTGCGGCGCCAAACCATAAAATACCGTTGCTAAGTGTTGATGTTTTTCTTTCGCTCATTTTTTCCCTCCAAAACTCAAAATGGGATATGCCAAACAAAAGGCATATCCCAAGTTAACTTGATAAAGATTTCCCTACGTTGGCATTATCCAAATCAGGTTCTTGCAATTTTTTAGATTGCAAAGGGTCTCAGATTCTAATCTGACTCTCAGCCCGGCACACGGGCTCCCCTAATCCCGATATTAAATTTTTCTAAAGTATAGCATATTTTGTATGCGTTGTCAACTGTTAAAAATAAAGGTCTCTGTCACCTTGCAAAATTTTATCAACCTGCTTTTTCAAAGCTTCTTTAATTTTTTCGTCCTCGAGCTGGTCGATGCTTTTTTGTATATATTCCATGCCTTCCGCCTTAAGATTGTCCGTTCCGTAGTCGCAGATATATTCCAAAAGCGTCATGATGGCATTTGGCTGGCAAACATTTTTAATTTCGCCGGAGCGTGCAAGCTCGAAAAACCTGTCGCCGGTCCTGCCCATGCGATAACATGCGGTGCAATAGCTGGGAATAAACCCGTCTCGCATAAGTTCTAAAATAACATCGCCTACTTTTCGGTTGTCCGAAACTTCAAACTGCAGGTTTTCTTTAAGGTTTTCCTCCTCGTCTTTATAGGCGCCAACACCCGTTGCAGAGCCGGCGCTAATCTGGGAAATTCCATAGTTTATGGCTTCTTTTCTAAACTCTGCGGTTTCCCTTGTGGATAAAATCATGCCCGTGTATGGAACGGAAATTCTGATTATGGCAATTACTTTTTTAAACTCCTCGTCGTTTAAAAGATAAGGAAAGCCTTTTAAGGAGTTGTTGCCCATGGCGGGCTTTAGGCGAGGCACCGATATGGTGTGGAAACCTGCGCCATAGGTTTTTTCCAAATGCTCGTTGTGAATCATAAGGCTTAAAACCTCGTATTTATAGTCATAAAGCCCAAACAAAACCCCTGCACCCACATCGTCAATGCCCCCTTGCATTGCCCTGTCAAAAGCGGTAAGGTGGTATTCATAGTCGCCTTTAATGCAATTAGGGTGCATTTTCTCGTAGGTTTCCCTGTGGTAGGTTTCTTGGAACAAAATATATGTCCCAATTCCCTTTTCCTTTAGTTTTCGATAGTTCTCAACCGAAGTTGCTGCAATGTTTATATTAACCCGTCGAATTTCGCCGTTTTTTTGCTTTGTGCTGTAAACCGCGTCAATGGCGTCTAAAATATATTCAATGGGGCAGTTTTCGTAGTCCTCGCCAAATTCAAGGGCAAGCCTTTTATGCCCCCTGTTTTCCAATATTTCAACTTCCTTTTGTATCTCCTCTATGGAAAGCTTTCGGCGCTTGAATTTATTGCTGCATTTATACCCGCAGTAAACACAGTTGTTTACGCAATAGTCGGAAATGTAAAGGGGTGCGAAGATAACAACCCTGTTGCCGTATATTTCGTTTTTAATCTTGCCTGCCAGTTTGAAAATACGGCTTAGCTTTTCCTCATCGTCAATATTTAAAAGAATTGCAATGTCCATGTGGGACAGCTTTTCTCTGTTTTCAGCCTTTGCCAAAACCGCCTCTTTGTCGCTGTCAGTTGCGTTTTCGGCTTCTGTTAGGATGTTTTTTATATATTTGTCATTAATAATCAATTTCATCTACTCCAATCCGTTATTATTTAAAAGCGGTTTTGTGGCCCGATTTAGTATGCCTGTCAAATACGCCAGCAAAATCCCATAGTTTACAATGGGAACGTTTGTATCTACAGCCAGTTTCAAGCGGTGCATCATCTCTTTGCGATTTAGCATGCAGGCGCCGCAGTGTATTACAAGCTTGTATCCGGACAAATCTTTTTTATATCCAAAGCCCGAGGTATGTTCGAAAACAAGCTGTTTTCCCGTATGTTTTTTTAGCATGGCGGGGATTTTAACCCGTCCTATGTCATCGCATTGAGCATGGTGGGTGCAGGCTTCCGCAACAAGGATTTTGTCGCCGTCCTGCAAGGCTTCAACAGCCTTCACACCTTCCATAAGCTTATCCAAATCCCCTTTAAAACGGGCAAACAGAATGGAAAAGGAGGTAAGGGGAATACTATCCGGTAAAACCCTTGACACCTTTGCAAAAACCTGGGAGTCGGTTATTGCCAAAGACGGTTTGTTTTTAAGCATTGACAAGGTCTTTTCGATTTCATCCTCTTGAATCACCATGCATATTGCATGTTTGTCCAAAACCTCGCGTATTACCTGCTGCTGCGGCAAAATCAAGCGTCCCTTGGGGGCGGAGGAGTCAATAGGGGCAATGAGTAAAACCAAGTCATCTTTGCCGATTAGCCCTTGCAGGATGGTTTTGTCATCGCCTGTGGGTGCGGCTTTTGAAAGCAGAAGCTTAAGTTCCCGGATACCCTCGCCTGTTTTTGCACTGACCATGCAAGCTGGTATTTTAGTTGCTTTTGTAAAATCTTCAACATCTTCTTTGGTTATACCGTGAAGGTCGGCTTTGTTTAAAGCTGCTGCCAAAGGTATTTTCTTTTCCCTGATTTTTTGTATGATTTTTTCTTCGGTATCGTCCAAGGGCAGGCAGCCATCTTTTACAAAAATGGCTATGTCGGTTTTGTTTAGCACTTCATAGGTTTTTTCAATGCGAAGCTTGCCTAAATCACTATCATCGTCCAAACCGGCCGTGTCAATGATAACACAGGGGCCTATGGGCAAAATTTCCATGCTTTTAAAAACAGGGTCCGTGGTTGTGCCTAAAACTTCGGACACAATGGCGATTTCCTGCCCCACAAGGGCGTTTATAAGGCTTGATTTTCCCGCGTTGCGCTTTCCGAAAAAGGCAATATGCACCCGGCTTGACCTTGGGGTTTGGTTTAAGCTCATACAATACATCTCCTAAATTTAATCGATTTTCACACCTGCTTTTGAAACAGAGGTTTTTACCGTTACATTCTTTATGTTTCCCAGCTTGCCTGTTAAGTGGTTTATCTCGTCCAGCTCGCCGATAACGGTAATTGCAATCGCCGAAAGATTAGCCTCGGGAATGGGTATTCCCATCCTGCCTTTGATAATTCCTTTAAACTGCGATACAACCAAGTTAAATTGGTGCTGACACTCCTGGGGGTTTTCCAAAATTGCACTTACAACCGCCACACGTTTCATGGCACACCTTCTTTCATACTAAATATAAAAAAGCCTTCCCAATCGAAAGGAAGGCGCAAATAGACAAGGCAAAAAGCCTAAGTAACAAATATGCACTCACCGCCTTTCAGATTAGTTTGAACTTTTCTGTCAGGTATGACTTTTTATTATAAAAAGCTGTATCCAAGGCAAATATCCGTCTTTGCCTGTAGCCGCACACAGAGCATACAAGAAGGCTTTGCAACTTGTATGCTCTGAAACTTTTGCGACTTAGCTTTCTTTGTTTTTTTCTCTTTCCACCTCATCCATTACCTCTTGCAGGTCCGAGCTTTGGGTGGAAGTTACAACCTGCTTTTCACCTTCCATGCCAAAGGTGATGTTTTCCTGGGTGGTGTATTTGGCGCCGGTGGAATCTGTATAAACATAGTAGATTACAGCCGAATTTTCGCCTTTTTCTATTGTATAGTCAACAACCCATGGGCTTGACGTGCCGATGGACCATACAACCTCACCGTCAACGGTTTCAAGGGTTTTAATAAAATCCTCCCTCACATCCTCACTCATAATTGCATAGCGTAGCTTGCCGTCTCTTGATTGGCGTGCAGATGCCCAAATCTCCGCCAAATAGCTTTGATATTTTTCGGTATCAAGCTTTAGCTTAACGGATTTTATTACCTCCAGCTGGTCGGCCTGGGCAGTCTTTTCAGAATCGAAATAAATGTCTATTAAAATATTATGCTCGCTTACAGGGAACAGGTAATGCTCAAAAACCCTTTGGTCAGTATTCTCGTTAGAGTCAGGAGATGATTGCCTTAGCACTACCTTATAAACCAAATAATTAAATTCCGTCAATACTTCTTGCGATATTATTTCGCCTTGCTCCTTGGCATGAGAAAATTCCAAGCCGCCATCTTCGTTTTTTCTTGGATATGTCTTAACGCTTAGTCCGCCTACATACTCAGATTTTTCATTATAAATTTTATCGCCGTCTTTGCTGCTCCAGCCTTGGGGAAGGGAATAGCTGTACCAGTTTTCTTTCTTTTCGTTTATGTTAACACGGCATGCCGAAAGCAGTCCTATAGAAAAAATCAGCAATAAAATTAATGAAAAATATGAAAAAAGCGTTTTTGTATTACTATTCATACTAAACAGCTCCTGTTATGTATTTGGCGAAATTGTGAAAAATCATCAATTCCTCTCAATACTATTATACTCCTGAAATCAGGATTTGTAAAGGGTAAGAAATTTTTTACAAAATCACCACTCCAAAGAGCCAAAAAGATACAAGGAGCCGCAAATGATTATAACGTCGCTATCGCCTGCATTTTCCTTTGCCATGTTAACCGCTTCCTGCCTGTTTGGGGTTGACATGGTATGTTTTGTATATCCTTTGGCAATGCTTTCAAGCTCTTTTGCATCAAGGCTTCGAGGATTGTCCGGCTGGGTGGCAATGAAAAGGCTTGATAGAGGAGCAAGCTCGCAAACCGCTTTTTCATATTCCTTATCCTTTAGCATGCCCATTACTAAAACTATCCTTCTGCCCGGAAAATATGATAAAATGGAATTTTTTAGGGCAGTCACACCGGAATAATTATGAGCACCGTCAACAATAATCAAAGGCTTTTTGGAAACAACCTCAAACCGCCCTGCAAAACGGGTGTTTGCAAGGCCTTCTTTAAGCTTTAGGTCAAGGCCCAAAAGCTCCAAGGCGCATATTGCCGTCACTGCATTATAAACTTGATGAACCCCCGGCATATGAATTTCGTATTTTTCGCCCTTGTATGAAAAAACTGTTTTTTCAATATCGGTCAAGTGAATTTTTATATCGTTTATATCTGCCATTTTCAAGTGGGAGTTGCAAGAGTTAACCTTTTGTTTGATTACTTTTAGGGCTTCGGGCGGATTTAAAGGGTAAGCCGCCACAGGGCAGTTTTCTTTAATTATGCCGCATTTTTCAAAAGCAATCTCTTCTATGGTATCTCCTAAAAGGTCCGTATGGTCAATGGAAATACTGGTTATTACCGAAACCTTTGGCGCAGGAATAACGTTGGTTGCGTCAAGCCTGCCGCCAAGCCCCACTTCCAATACCACAAAATCGCAATCGGAATGCAGAAAATGAAGCATCCCGATTGCGGTAATAACTTCAAATACCGTAGGGGGAAAAGTGTCGTCAATTACGCTTTTTACCCTTTTAGCGTACATTGCAAGTTCCTCTTTTGAAATATGTACGTTGTTTACTTGGATTCTTTCGGTAAAACAACGCACAAACGGGGATATATACATCCCCGTTTTAAAACCGTTTGCCATAAGGACATTGGCAATAAAGGCAGAGGTCGAGCCTTTGCCGTTAGTGCCTGCAACATGAATAAATTTTAACTTTTTATGCGGGCTTCCAAGGCGCTCTAAAAGAATGTTTATGTTTTTAAGACCAAGCTTTGTGCCCAGGGATTGCCTGCTGTATATAAAATCTAAAGCCTGCTGGTATGTCATTTTAAGCTTTCCAATCCGGCAAGGACTTTATCAAGCATTTCTTGATATTTTTTGCCTTTTTCCCTTTCGTTTTCTACAATTTCGGCAGGGGCTTTGTTAACAAAGCCGGGATTGCCAAGCTTTCCTTCCACCCGTTTTATTTCATCTCGAAGCCGCTTTTCCTCACCTTTAAGGCGTTCTATTTCCTTTTCCTTGTCAACGAGGTCGCTTTGAGGTATAAATATTTCAGCCTTTTCAACCACAAGAGAAACAGCGTTTTCAGGAATTTGGCTTCTTTCGTTGGTCACAATAACGTCACTTGCCCATGCAAGCTTTTTGAAAAACACATCTCCTTGTGAAAACAGGTCGGTGTTTTCAGTAATGATTACAAGCTTTGCCCTTTTAGACGGCGGAACATTCATTTCGGCTCTGATGTTTCTTATGGCTTTTATTGCATTTTTAATTAGCTCCATTTGCGAAACATCTTCCGGGAAATCCAGCTTGCTTGTGTATTCGCACCAGCTTGAAACCATTATGCTGTCTTTGTCTTCTACGGGTAGGTAGGAATATATTTCCTCCGTAATAAATGGCATAAAGGGATGAAGAAGCTTTAAAACATTCGACAGCACATAAACCAATACATTTTGCGGGCTGTTTTTTGAGGATTTTTGGTCAGTAAGCCTTGGCTTTACCATTTCAATGTACCAGTCGCAAAACTCATCCCAAATAAAGTCGTAAAGCTTTTGCACTGCAATTCCAAGCTCGTAATTATCAAGGTTTTCGGTAACTTCCCCGGCAAGAACATTAAGCTTGCTTAAAATCCACTTATCCTCAAGCTCTAAATTTTCGGGCAGTGTGTCGCTTGCATTATCGTCAAGGTTCATCAAAACAAATCGGGATGCATTCCAAATTTTATTGGCAAAATTCCTGCTTGACTCAACGCGTTCTTTGTAAAAGCGCATGTCATTTCCCGGTGAATTTCCCGTTGCAAGGGTAAACCTTAGGGCGTCAGCGCCGTATTGGTCGATAATTTCAAGGGGGTCAATGCCGTTTCCTAAAGATTTGCTCATTTTTCGGCCTTGACTGTCACGCACGATTCCATGAATGAATACGGTGTGGAAAGGCGCATCTCCCGTATGCTCCAAGCCGGAAAAAATCATTCTTGCAACCCAGAAGAATATTATGTCATATGCGGTGACCAAAACGCTTGTGGGATAGAAATATTCCAAATCACGGGTTTTATCAGGCCACCCCAAGGTTGCAAAAGGCCAAAGAGCAGAAGAAAACCATGTATCCAAAACGTCCTCGTCTTGATGTGTCTTGCCGCCGCATTTCGGGCAGGAGACAATGTCCTCCTTGCTGACGGTGGTCTCCCCACACTCGCCACAATAGAAGGCGGGAATCCTGTGTCCCCACCAAAGCTGGCGTGAAATACACCAATCATGCACGTTTTCCATCCAGTTTGTATATATTTTTGCAAAACGCTCCGGAACAAATTTGATAGTTCCGTCTTTAACAGACTCCAGGGCAGGTCCTGCCAAAGGCTTCATTTTAACAAACCACTGTTTTGATGTAATAGGCTCGACCGTTGTGCTGCAGCGGTAGCACTGTCCAACGTTGTGGCTGTGGTCCTCGATTTTTACCAACAAGCCCTGCTTATCAAGGTCGGAAATTATTTGCGCTCTTGCTGAATATCTGTCCAAGCCCTCGTATTTTCCGCCAAAGCTGTTTATGGTGGCGTCATCGTTCATAACCTTAACCTGCGGAAGGTTATGGCGAAGCCCCACTTCAAAGTCGTTAGGGTCGTGGGCAGGAGTTATTTTTACGCACCCCGTTCCAAAATCCTTGTCCACATATTCATCTGCAATAACCGGGATTTCTCGGTTTACAAGTGGAAGAATCAAAGTTTTTCCGATAAGGTGACGATAGCGCTCGTCCTCGGGATGGACAGCAACCGCTGTGTCGCCCAATAGGGTTTCGGGCCTTGTAGTTGCAATAACCACATATTCGTCGCTATCTTTTACCATGTATTTAATATGCCAAAAATGCCCTGCCTGCTCGGCATATTCAACTTCTGCATCGGACAAGGCAGTTATACAGCTTGGGCACCAGTTGATTATCCTGTTGCCTTGGTATATAAGGCCTTTGTTATACAAATTAACAAACACTTCACGAACAGCTTTTGAGTATTGCTCGTCCATTGTAAAGCGCTCTCGGCTCCAGTCACAGGAGCTTCCAAGCTTTTTAAGCTGGTTTATAATACGGTTTCCATACTTTTCTTTCCAATCCCACACACGCTCTAAAAATTTTTCTCGGCCCAAATCGTGGCGGGTTAAACCTTCGGTTTCTCTAAGGTATTCCTCAACCCTGATTTGAGTTGCAATACCTGCATGGTCCGTGCCGGGAAGCCAAAGGGCTTCCTCGCCCTTCATGCGGTGGTATCTGATTAGAATGTCTTGCAGGGTTTCGTCAAGGGCATGACCCATATGAAGTTGTCCTGTTACATTCGGCGGAGGAATGACTATTGTAAAAGGTTTTTTATCAGGATTTGGGCTGGCATGAAAATATCCGCCATCTTGCCATGTTTGATAAATTCTGTCCTCCACCTGCTTCGGGTCATATTTGGTATCTAAGTTTTTCACTTAATTATCACTCCTATAATTATGGATGAATTAAAAAGCTATACAGGCTACTCCAAACAATTATATTAAACTACTTTAAAAAAGTCAACATTTGGGAAGATTTTTATACAAAATCTATAAAAGGTCACCGTTTCGTGCATCAAAAAAGTATTCCTCATTTTGCGTGCAAAGCTTCCAAACGGGTATCAGGCTTATGCTTACTTTGTTTTGCCTGTCACCCACAAAGTAGCCAAATTCAATGGAGGTTACCTGCTGGATGCTTTGAAACTGTGAATTCACAGCAAAATCCACTAAAATTTCGGTAATGGGTTTTGTTGGGGAAATTCCGCCGCTTAGAACATAATCGCACAGCCAGTTGTCGCCAAAAATTCTATAAAGTCCATGCTGGTTGAATTCAAAAATCAAAGCCGTGTCCAAAACCTTTGTTCCCTCATAAATTTGGTTATAGGTAATTTTTACATGGTTTTCAAAATGCTCTATCTTGGATTCAATGTTCATTTTATCATCAAGGCCTAAAGCGGAGACGATTTTTCCCGCCAGCTTGCTTGCATTTTTCAAGTCAAAGGTTTTTGATGTGTCCACATCCGCAATATATTCAAAGGTCCTTTCGGTAACCCTTGTTCTTTGGGGGCTGAAATAGTCCCAGTCTTGCGTCTTCGCTTTTTCCCAAAAGGCATCAGCCGCTTTTTTCGGCGTTTCGTATATTTTTTTCAGCTCAAAAGTCCTTGTGTCCTGATAGGTTTTGGGAATGATGTGGGCATCTATAACAATATTATGTTTTTTAAGAATTATGGCGGTGCTTTCTAAGGTTTTGTCATCTATGGAAAAGCTTGTTTTTGTGTTTGAAAAATAGCTTATAAACAAAACAACATTTACAACAAAGAAAATACCTATCATAATTGATTTAACCCTTGACCATTCCATGAAAGCCACCTCAATTCTTTATCAAAACTATATCTTCCATGCCTTTTATTTTAAATCCCCACACGGGGGATGAGATGTCGGTCTGCGAATTATAGCATTTAAAAACTTCTTGAATTTCCAACGTTTCTTCCCTGCCGATTTGCTGAACAAGCATATCCAAAGCACCTATTTTCGTGCCCCCTGTAATGCAGGGTCCTAAAACTGCGTTTTCCCCCGGCTTGCCAAAGGTTCTAATCAGTAGCTTAAATGCTGTAATATATCCCCTTTCCACCTTTGCGTACAAGGCGTTTTTCACACCTTCGGCATTTAACTGAGATATAACAGGCAATCCGCCATAGGTATAATTCATTTTGATTATATATTCATCCTCGCTTGCTTTAAGGTCGGACACCAAATGCAAATCCGTCAAATGTTCCACCCCTGCGGCGCTGAATATCTGCTCTGCAATTTTAGTAACTTGGCTGACAGCGAGGTATGGTGCATACATTCCGTTTTGCAGGGGAATGCCTTTTTCTGTTTCTACAGCGCTGTATTCAACAACTCCCGCGGGGCTTATGCGAATGGTGGCGCTGTTTTCCACATAGCTTGCAGTTCCGTCCTGGGCAACGGATTTTCGCAGTACGCTTGGGGTATAGCCCAAGGCGGAGACAATATTGTCAAAGGAGGAGGTGTCTGATTCCAACGGGTTTAAAACCTCAAATGTTTCAAACTCCTCATCTTCAATGGAAAGCAAAACCCTTGAATCCAGCAAAATGCGCTGAACAATTTTTGCATCTTTCAGCGGTCGGTCAAGCTTTAATTCAAAGGCAAAAACCTTGTCTTGAGATTTTCCAAAAGTGGAAGAGTCGATATATTTAATGATTTCATCTCCTCTGTAATCCACAAAAAACTTAACAGCCGAATTGGCGGAGGAGTCAAGCATGCACACAATGGATTCTTTAGTAAGCGTATCGCCTGTTATAATAATGTCGGATACATTAAAGCTGCCCGGCAAAACCGAGGTAAAGTTCTTTTTAAAAGCTTCGGAAAGACTACTGGGGTCCAAGCTGAAGCCAAAGCTTAAATATACGGATTTGCCTTGAAGCAAGGTGTTAAAATCACTTACCGACATGGTGGATGTTCTTACGGATTGAGAGGAAGTAAGGCTTTCAAAGATTCTGTCAACCTGAAGATAAGCAGAGTCGTATTTTTCCTCGCCGGGGTGGTAAACATCCCGAGCATTTCCGCTGCTTAGAACAATCTTTGAAGGGCGCACGGTGCTAAGATATGGCTTGTCTATTTGTTTGCCATCCGATAGAGGAAAAAGGGACTTTAAAGCGTTTGTAAGCTTGGTATTTTGGATAGAATTAAAAAAATTATAGCCAGAAGGCCATAATTTTTTGTTGTTAAACCATATTTGACCCATAAGCTGCAGGCAGTTTAAAACAAGCAATACCAAAATTGCAGATTTAATCCGTTCCTTATACAAGGAAAATCAACTCCTAAATGCACCATAAGGGTTTAAACAAAAGTTTAAACCCTTATGAAGAAGATTAAAATGGAATGCTGGTAGGGTCAACAGTGATACCGTTGATGATATTTTGAATGTTGCTTCCTAAGTAAGTAATTTCCAAATCGGCATGTTGAATCAGGCCGCTTGGGTCTGCCGCGCGTATGCGAAGGTAGTTTTTCCTTTGAGTAAGCTCAATCGGTGCGGCAAAGCATGTGCTGGCGCCAATCGTCCAACTGTAATCTGTTCTAACATACACACCGTTTGCCAGCCTGTAAACCGTTACAACAGTGCCTTCCTTGCCATAGCCCGAAATAACATAAGAACGGTCGAAGGTTGCCGATTGGTCCTTCGGCGGCTTTGTAATGACAATAAGGTCGGCTGTGTTTCCGCTGTCTCCCGGTGAAATGGTATCAGGTGCGGCAAAAGCGGAAATGGTAAGTAATAAACCGAAAACAGCAATAACCATAAGAGCCTTTAAAAATTTCATATAATCACCTCATAAATATGAGTTACAATTTGCTACATACATTTTATCATAACACAAATATAAAATCAATTACAATTGTGTTACAGATTAGTTTTCGGCTGTATCTTCCGTATCAAAATTTTCGCTTAATTCTTCGTTAATATCAAGGCCGGCTTCTTCTGCAACCTCATCCAAAATTTCCTCAAGCTCCAAGTTGTCATCCAAGTTTTCGTCACTTTCTTCAAAAAGCTCCATTTCCTCTTCGGTAAGGGCGATTTCGTCGGCGGAGGCATCAATATCCGAAGGTAAGGTATTGCCGGCGTCCTTACGGCTTTTGGTAAGTGCAAAAAGCAGTATCAATAAAACAGCGGCAATGAAAATAGCGGTTATAGTCGGAACTATATTAATCTTTTTGAAATTAAGCTCAATGGCGTTTTTTTGACCGGAGGATATTGTCCACACATGAGTTTTGCCACCGTTTGAAATTGCCTGTGCGTTTGAATGTATGGGCTTTACGGGTGTGTTAACCGTAATGGTTAAATAAACCTGACCTTCCGGCTGGTTTTCAAGGTTAAATGAGGAGTTTTTAATTCCATACCTTGATGAGAAAAACTCTTTAAACTCCACGAATTCATACATGCCAACATTGTAAGGAAGGTTAAAGTCCAATACATATCCGTCCTCTGCCGGATATTGCTTTGAAATGGACAAAGAAGTTGGGTTATCGTTTTTGGTAACGGTATAACCCATATTTGTAAAGCTTTGCTCAACATAAGGCAGTGTTTGTTCCAATTCGGCGGAGTTCATCTGCTGATTGAACGTTGTGTCGGTTGTTCCATCGGAATTCAACGTGATTTGCAATGTGGGAAGATGTGGTTCTGAAAGGTCGTTTGCTTGTTCGTCTTGTTCCACTTGCTGGGACTGCTCGCTGTTTTCAACTGGCTCTGCGAAAATAGATACTCCCATGGAGAAAATAAGGGCTGTCAGCGCAAAAAGAGCCAAAAATCGTTTAAACATTAAATACACACTCCTATATTACATATATAATAAAACAATTATACCTTTTATATATAGAATAGTCAATAAAAATATTAAAATAAAATTCAGACAAGTGCCAATAGGCGCTGCAAAGCATACAGCCGTGCAGAAAAAATCGCCCTTAGAGTGAACTAAGAGCGATACAGCCAGCGGGCGCTTGCCGACAGGACAATGCTAGTCGGGAAAAGCAAAGCATACAGCCGTGCAGAAAAAATCGCCCTTAGAGTGAACTAAGAGCGATACAGCCAGTCGGCGCTTGCCGACAGGAGAAAAATAGTTTATCATAATTTTTTAAAAACTAAAGGATGGTTTTACTTTATGGCATTATACACTTTATCAACTTTTTCAATTTTTGCTTCTGCCTTCCACTGGTCAAGCATTTCATCAAACACGCTGTTTTTTGTATATGCTAAAACCTGTTCTTTGTTTTCTTCAAAAACACTTTCGTCGTTTTCGTATCTTTTTATAATATGATATCCGTATCTTGTTTCAACAATATCGCTGACTTCGCCAACCTCAAGCTCTAACGAAGCTGTTTCAAATTCGGGCACCATGCCTCCTTCGCTGCCCAAAATAAAGCCTTTTCCCAAGTAGTATCCATCAGGCTGGGAAGTAGAGCCCGGGTCCTCTGAATGTTCCGCTACAAGCTTGTCAAAATCCTCTCCGCCCTTTGCCCTTTCCAAAAGCTCATCAGCTTTTGTTCTTGCGGCAATGGCTTCGTCCCCGCTAAGGTTTTCGCCTGTATTCATATCGGTGGATAAAATTAATATATGCTTAACCCTTGCAATGTTGTTTTTAAAGTATTCTTTTGCCTGCTGCTCGTCAACATCTTGGGTTAGAAGCTCGACCAAATTTGCCCTGTAATAGCTGTTTTCAAGCTGTTTTTCGTAAATTTTTGATGTAAGCCCGAATTGAGATAAGTATTCATCAACCCCGTCTTTTCCGTGGGTTGCGACCAACTGGCCCAAAGCGGCATTTATTTGCTGGCGTTGTTCGCTTTTGATTTTCACATTATTTTCAATGGCCTTTTGCTTTGCGATGAAAGACTTTACAATCTCTTCCAAGGCTTTTTCCTTGGCGTTTTCAATAACCTTTTGACCGTCTATTTCGGCGGTGTCCCAAAAATCTTCGGGAATATCATTGTCCTGTTCGTTTTCTATCTGTGATTTAACGCTGGTTAAGTAATACATAAACTCTTGTTTTGTAATCTTTTCACCGTTAACGGTTGCAACGATTGCGTTTTTGGAATTGCAAGCTGCAAGGACGGTGACAGTTGCAACTGCTACCACTAAAGACAGTACTTTTATAAATTTATGCAAGAAAAATTACCTCCTTTGTAATGATGTTCCAAAACATTAACATTACTAACATTATACATTATTTGCCCTCTGATTTCAATTGTTTAAAGTCTTGTAATAAAGTTTTAATATTAGGTATAATGTCCGTACCCTTTGTTTTTAATGTAAGATAAGGCTTGGTGCTTGGTGAGAACAAGAGCTTTCTGTCATATTTTTTCAGCAGCCCTGTAATGTTCTCAAGGTCAAGGGTAATGTCCTTTGAAAAGCTTAGCACAACATTTTTTTCCTTTTGCTTTATTTCATCAATGCCTAAAGATGACGCAACATTTCTAATTAGGGATATGTCAATCAAATTTGTTACGGTTTTAGGAACATCGCCATACCTGTCTTGAATCTCGTCATAAACGTCAAGCCAATCTTCCTGGTTTTCAACGGAGGCAATTTTTTTATATATTTCAATACGGTAATTTTCGCCTACTATATAGTCCTTGGGTATAAAAGCATTGACATTTATGGAAACAACGGTTTGAACCTCGGGGGCGAGCGGCTCTCCTTTTAATAGGGACACAGCCTCGGCAAGCAGCTTGCAGTACATGTCATAGCCCACCGCTTCCATATGCCCATGCTGCTGGGCGCCTATAATATTGCCTGCACCCCTTATCTCAAGGTCCCTAAGGGCAATTTTAAACCCGCTTCCAAACTCCGTAAAATCACGAATTGCGCTTAGGCGTTTTTCAGCCACCTCGGAGAGCACCTTGTCACGCTTATACGACAAATAGGCATAAGCAATCCTGTTGGAGCGCCCTACCCTTCCCCTAAGCTGGTATAGCTGGGAAAGCCCTAATCTGTCCGCATCTTCAACGATTATGGTATTAACATTTGGGATGTCCAAGCCCGTTTCTATGATTGTTGTGCATACCAGAACATCAATTTCCTTGTCAAAAACCTGCTGCATAATGTCCTCCAGCTCACGCTCGCTCATCTTTCCGTGGGCTACGGCTACACGCAAATCTTCTGAAAATGCACGAATTTGCGCTGCGACGCGGTTTATGGACTGGACACGGTTGTAAAGGTAATACACCTGACCGCCTCTTGCAATCTCTCGCAGGATGGCGTCCTTGAAAACCTCGGGGCTGTATTCCAAAACATAAGTATTTACGGGATAGCGGTCCTTTGGCGGATTTTCCAAAATACTTACATCCCTAATTCCCGCAAGGCTCATATGCAAGGTGCGGGGGATGGGGGTTGCCGTCAGGGTTAAAACATCAACGGAGCTTTTCAGCTCTTTTAAATGCTCCTTGTGCGCCACCCCAAATCGCTGCTCCTCGTCTATGATTAAAAGCCCAAGCTTGTGGAATTTCAAGTCCTTTTGAAGTATTCTATGAGTGCCTATTACAATGTCCACTTCACCGGTTTTGCACCTTTTTACTGTTTCTTTTTGCTCTTTTACTGTTCTAAAACGGGATAGCATTTCAACTTTTATAGGAAAGTCCTTCATACGCTCGCAAAATGTCATGTAGTGCTGGTTGGCAAGTATTGTGGTGGGCACCAAATATGCAACCTGATACCCGTCCATAACAGCCTTGAACGCTGCGCGCAGGGCAACCTCTGTCTTTCCATAGCCTGCATCGCCGCAAAGAAGCCTGTCCATAGGCCTTGAGTTTTCCATGTCTTTGCGGACTTCTTCTATACAGCGCAGTTGGTCCTCTGTTTCCTCATAGGGAAAGGTTGCGGCAAACTGCCTGTGCCAGTCGCCGTCAGGAGAAAACGCAATGCCGGGGCTGTTTTGCCTGATTGCGTAAAGCCGGATAAGCTGGTCCGCCATGTCGGCGGCACTTTGCTTTACCTTTTGCTTTGTTTTTTGCCATTCTGTCCCGCCCAGCTTGCTAAGCCTTACTTGACCGGAATCCTTGCCTGTGTACTTGAATATTAAATCCAACTGGTTTACGGGAACATATAAAGAGTCGTTTCCTCTGAATTTTATGTGCACATAGTCGGAGGTGGCTCCGTCAACAGTCATGGTTTTAATGCCTGCAAACTGACCTATTCCGTGATTTTGATGCACAACAAAGTCGCCTATGTTAAGGTCTGTAAGGCTGGTTATTTTTTCGTGGCTTTTTTTAGTCCTGCGGCGCACTTGCCGCCTGCTGCGCCCGAAAATCTCCCTGTCGCCAACAATTGCAAGCTTTAAGGTGGGGTATTCAAAACCCTGGGTTATCTCACCGGGCAGGATTATTACTTGTCCTTCCTTGGGGGGACTTTCTAATGCTTCAAGATAAACCGCTTCTATTTTTTCATCTCTTAAAGTGCCGGCAAGATTTTTTGCTTTGGTTTCGCTCCCGCCGAAAATGATTGTT
Source organism: Eubacteriales bacterium (assembly GCA_028697835.1). Lineage (GTDB taxonomy): Bacteria > Bacillota > Clostridia > Monoglobales > Firm-18 > STE-11. Next base: position 22,429 of record JAQVDK010000009.1, read on the forward strand.
GTGTATTCGTTGCTTCTGTAGTGGTGCATGGCTTCAAAAAACAGCTCTATTTTGCCATGATACAGCCCTTGCTGTTTAACAGCGAAGCGCAAAATATGCTTTGGACGGTAATCAATATTGGCTTGGGAAAGCCTTGAAAAGCCTATAAGCTTCATTTTAGTCATTTTAAAAACGGCAGAGCCGTATCCCAAATGCCATTGACCGTCGCAGCGGGGGATAATGCTTTTTTCCATAAAATCAGCTACTTGCTCGCCAAGCTGCCAATCAATGTTTTCGCCGCTTTCTTTAATTTTTGCAGGCTCATACAGAAAAACGAAGGAGTTTTCGTCAAAATAGTCCAGTAAAGTTGGAGTTTCATCATAAATTAAAGGCAGGTATTTGTCAATAGAGTGGAAGTATGTTCCGTTTTCAAGCTTTTCTATGTCTTTGTTTAGATTTGCCTTTAAAGTTTCATCTTTTGTGTCCGTAAATTTTTTCAGCTTGGGGATAAGTTTTTCAAGAACCTTGGGTGATATTAAAATCTCGCCTGCCGGGGCGGCGGTTGCTTCTTCTAAAGCGTCCAAAGAGCGCTGCGTAAGCGGGTCAAAATTGCGGATTGAGTCTATTTCGTCGCCAAAAAGCTCCACACGAACGGGAAGCTCCTCGCCATGGGGGTAAAAGTCGATAATCCCGCCCCTTATTGAAAACTGCCCCTTGCCCTCCACTATGTTTTCACGGACATAGCCAAGGGAAATAAATTTTTCGGCAAGGGTTTGCATATTGTAAATGCTGCCTTGCTTGAAGATTATCCTTTTCTCGAATGCGTCTTTTGGTAGGGAAGGCCCCATAACCGCCGAAATTGTGGCAATAACAAGCGGTGCGCCGCCGCTTGTTTGGCTTAAACCTTCCAAAACCGTCATACGCTGGGTAATTATGTCCTTTGCTTGAGCCTCTATGTCGTAGAAGATAAGCTCCCTTTCCGGGTACACAGCCACATTTTCCCCATAGAAAAGCTGAAGGTCAAAAAGCAGCTTTTGTGCCGAAATCCCATCCGGCACAACTATAAGAGCGGGTTTTTCCGAACTTTTGCGCAAGCAAAAAATGAGGTGTGCAGCAGAAGACTCTGACACCCCTGTTATATTGACGGGCAAAATGCCCTTGTTTATGCATTTTATAAGCTCCTGATACTCGCCCAAAGGGGCGAGTATCTCGGAAAAACCATTAAGCTTCATAACTTAATACCTTTTATATTTCTATAATGACTTGATTGTCTCCATCACATAGTCAGCAAATTGCGCAGAGGTTGCACCTGTATCCCTTCCTGTGATAACAAGCTTTTTCTCCTCGTGCATGCAAATATCAAGGGCTCTTTCAAGCCTTTTGGCTTTTTCTGTAAATCCTATATGCTCCAAAAGCATAACTGCTGCCCGAATCATGCTGCATGGGTCCGCATACTTGGCTCTGCCCTCTTTGACCATTCTTGGCGCGCTTCCGTGGATAGCCTCAAACATTGCGTATTTTTTGCCGATGTTTGCGCTTCCGGCTGTTCCAACGCCCCCTTGAAACTCCGCAGCTTCGTCCGTAAGTATGTCGCCGTATAGGTTTGGCAGAACAAGAACTTGAAAGTCCGTGCGCCTTTTGGGGTCTATTAATTTTGCGGTCATAATGTCGATATACCAGTCGTCAAACTCAATTTCCGGATATTCCTTGGCAACTTCCTTGCAAATTTCCAAAAACTTTCCGTCGGTTGTTTTAACAACATTTGCTTTTGTAACGCATGTAACCCTTGTTTTACCTGCTTTTTTAGCATATTCAAAAGCCGCCCTTGCTATACGCTCGCTGCCTTCGGTAGTTGTTACGGTAAAGTCTATTGCAAGCTCGTCCGTAACATGAACGCCTTTTGAGCCGACAGCGTATGCCCCCTCGGTGTTTTCACGGAAAAATGTCCAGTCTATGCCTTGCTCAGCTACCTTGACAGGGCGGACATTTGCAAAAAGGTCAAGCTCTTTCCTCATTGCAACGTTGGCGCTTTCGATATTCGGCCATGGGTCGCCCGCTCTTGGAGTTGTTGTGGGGCCTTTTAGTATAACGTGGCATTTTTTAATTTCTTCAAGCACGTCGTCGGGAATTGCTTTGCCAACAGCCGCACGATTTTCAATGGTGCACCCGTCAATAACTCTAAATTCAACCTTTTCCCCTTCAAGAAGGAACTCCAAAATCCTTTGAGCCTCGTTTGTTATGGAGGGACCGATTCCGTCGCCGCCAACAACGCCTATTATGATTTTGTCAAGCTCATCATAATTTATAAAATCTTTATCCTCTTTCATCTTTTCGATACGAAGCAGCTGCTCTTCTAACAGCTTTTCAAACTTTTCCTTAGCTTTATTAATATCCACATTCATATCATCTATTCCTCACTTTGCATTTTAGTATAGTTTAAAAGCCCGCCTGCCAAAATCAACTTGCGCTGACGTGCAGACAGCGTCAATTCGAGTGGAATTTCCTTGTTTTTCGTTTTGTTCAAAAGAACAATAGGCTGTGATTTTTCAACCTTTTCCCTTATGTTTTCAAGCACCAGTACATCATCTATGTCAACTTTATCGTAGTCATCCTCGTTTGCAAAGGTAAGCGGCAGGATTCCGGAATTTATTAAATTTGCCATGTGTATTCTGGCAAATGATTTTGCAATAACCGCCTTAATTCCCAAATAAAGAGGCACCAGTGCGGCGTGTTCCCTGGAAGAGCCCTGTCCGTAGTTGGAGCCGCCTATTATAAAGCCTCCGTTTTTCTCCTTTGCTCTGGATGGAAAATGCGGGTCGCACGGAGCAAAGCAAAATTCCGAAAGATAAGGAATGTTCGAGCGGAAAGGAAGAAGCTTCGCATTGGAAGGCATGATATGGTCGGTTGTAATGTTATCGCCGACTTTAATCAGCGCCTGGGCCTTAATATCCTCCGCTAAAGGAACGTTAACAGGGAAAGGCTTGATGTTTGGTCCTCTTACAACTTCAACGCTATCCCCGTTTTCTGCGGGCGGGTCAATCATGTTGTCGTTTACTATGAACTTTTCAGGCTCTTTTGCGGCCTTTGGCTCGCCCCATGTGCGCGGGTCTGTAAGAACGCCCGAAATAGCGCTTGCCGCAGCGGTTTCAGGGCTTACGATATATACTTTAGCACTTGCTGTGCCGCTTCGACCTTCAAAGTTTCTGTTGTTGGTCCTAAGCGAAACCGCGTCTGTCTTTGGAGCCTGACCCATACCGATACAGGGACCGCATGCACTTTCCAAGATTCTTGCTCCGGCGTCAATCATGTCTGCTAAGGCACCGCTTCGTGCAAGCATATTTAAAACCTGCTTCGAGCCGGGTCCTATTACAAGGCTTACGTCAGGATGCACCGTTTTGCCTTTTAGCATTTTTGCAACCGTTTCCATATCCCTGTATGACGAGTTTGTACAGCTTCCTATAAACACTTGGTCAACCTTTATAGAGCCCACGTTTTCAACGGTATCCACATTGTCCGGCATGTGGGGCTTTGCCACAAGAGGAACAAGGCTTGAAAGGTCGATGGTGATTTCATCATCATAAACAGCGTCGCTGTCTGCCGAAAGCTCTATCCAATCCTCTTCCCTGCCCTGGGCCTTCAAAAACTCCCTTGTAACCTCGTCGCTTGGGAAAACCGAGGTTGTTGCGCCAAGCTCTGCACCCATATTGGTTATTGTGGCACGCTCGGGAACTGTAAGGGACTTTACGCCCTCGCCGGCGTATTCCATAATGTATCCAACGCCGCCTTTTACCGTAAGCTGTCTTAAAACTTCAAGAATAACATCCTTTGCGCTTACCCAAGGGCTTAATTTTCCAACCAAATTAACCTTTCTAACCTTGGGCATTGCCAAGTGGTATGCGCCGCCGCCCATTGCCACCGCAACGTCAAGACCGCCTGCGCCAATTGCAAGCATTCCAAGCCCACCGCCTGTGGGGGTGTGGCTGTCAGAGCCCAAAAGGGTTTTTCCGGGCTTGCCAAATCGCTCTAAGTGAACCTGATGGCATATGCCGTTTCCGGGGCGTGAAAAGTGTACGCCATATTTTTTGGCTACGGTTTGAATGTATTTATGGTCATCGGCGTTTTCAAATCCTGCTTGCAATGTGTTGTGGTCTATATATGCAACGGATATTTCTGTCTTAACACGTGGGATGCCGATTGCTTCAAACTGAAGATAAGCCATGGTACCTGTTGAGTCCTGCGTTAAGGTTTGGTCAATTTTAATTGCCACGTCCTCGCCGGGCTTCATCTGTCCGCTTACCAAATGGCTTTTTATAATTTTTTGTGCTATGTTATAGCCCATGTTCCTGCCTCCTTTTATTTATAGCTTCTTATATTTTATTGAATATACGAAAAATTGTCAAGCTGTTATTTCACAAAAAGCAAGTTTTAGGATAAATTATGCGCCTGTTTACCAATTTTCTTTTAAGCATAGCTTTTTTGTTTTATCAAACGAGGTTTTAAGCTGGTCCAAGCTTTTATAATTAGAATTATAAACCTCTATAATTGCATTGCCCCTGTATCCCTTTTGCTTTAAATAATCAAAATATTCCGAAAAGTCCACAGTCCCCTCCCCCGGAAGGAGGCAAGTGGCTGTGTCGTTGTTGTCATTTAAATGAAGGTTTACAAGACCTTCTCCCATAACTTCAATATATTCATAAGGAGAAATACCGGCTCTTTTGGCTTGCTTTATATCAAGAGTGTGCTTTAGATTAGTGCTTTTTGTAATCTCTTTTATTCTTTTTATAAACTCCGGCCTTGACGACTGGCACCAAGCAACATTTTCCCATGCAAGCTGTACCCCGTAAGAGCATGCCATGTTCGCCAAAAGGTCAAAGCACTTTCCATAGTGTGCAAAGTCTATCGAGTCAAAATCGTCCGCGCGTTTGTCACCATGGAAGGTATAAATATTGCACCCCAGCGCCGAGGCAGCCTTTAAAACCTTCTCAAAGGATTTTAGGGCATCTTTTCTGCGCCTTTCATAGTCGGAAAAAAGCTGCGCCTCAAAGGGGGCGCAAAACGCATGGACAGAGTTTGGTTTTATATTGTATTTCGTAAGCCTATCTTTAATGAGGCTTGTAAATTCAGGCTCGTATTCACATTCCGCTTCAAAGAACACTTCGCATACACTTGCTCCAAGGCCTGCTATTATTTCCAGGGTTTGTTCCGTTTGCATGGGATAAAAGCAAGCTGTTGATATACCTATTTCCATTGTTTTACCTCCATAGGAAAAAAATATTCATTGTATCTTCATAGGTTTTATGTTACCATTATAGTATATAGAAAGACATATGTTCTAACATATATTATCAGGGGGGGTGTCCCTTATGAGAGAGATTGCGAAAAAGCTGGGTCAGCTAACCCAAGTGTCAATACTTATTTTAAAGTATGGCATGCAGCTTGCCTGTGCGGTGCTTGGGGCAGGTCTTTTTATGCAGATTTTTAATATCAATTCCGGAAGCTACAGCTTAAGCCTATCGGAGCAGGCAACTGCCACGGTAGAGTCGGCGGTAAGTATTTTTGCAATAGTTGTAATCGGCAGCTTGCTTTTTGATTATACTTATAAAAAACATAACTGCGAGTAGCTAAAAAAGGGGGGTGGTTTCACACTCCCCTTTTTGTGTATAGAAAACTGCGCTAAGATGAAAACCCTTACTTTTTTTGTAAAGGCTTTTGCGCCTAAAGCTTTTGGGTTTTAGATTATTCGATGGGGTTTCCTTCGCCGTCAAGGAGGGGGATATATCCAAGAGTTATAATATCGTCACGATATTTTGCATCGCCCTCCGCTAAAATAGCCATTTTCCCCACCACGTTGCCCCCTGCCTGCTTTACCAGCTTTTCAACCGCAATCAAAGACTCGCCGGTGCTTATAACATCGTCTATAATAACAACGTTTTTTCCTTTCATAAACTGGGCGTCCGCTCCGTCTATAAAAAGCTGCTGGCGTCTGGCAGTGGTAATGGATTGAACCTCCACTGAAAAAATATCCCTCATGTATAATTTGGTTGATTTTCGAGCGATAATATACCTGCTTTCCCCGCATTGCCTTGCCATTTCGTGAACAAGGGGGATTCCCTTTGCTTCCGCAGTGATAAGCACGTCATGGGGCGGTGCTTTTTTCAAAAGCTCCTGTGCGGCCTTTACAGTCATCTCCACATCGCCGAATATAACAAAAGCGGCTATGTATAAATCGTCGCTTACTTTGCAAATCGGCAAGGAACGCTTAAGGCCGGCAATTTCAACGTCATAATACTTTTTCATTGGTTTTAAGCCTCGCTTTATATAAAAGTTCAAAAAATTCACCAAAAAATATTTTATCATATCTGCGCAAAATGTCAACTGCCTGCATGGCGGTTTTTTTATATTTTTAAAATATTTGTATCAAAATACTTTACATTTTCGTAAATTTATATTATTATGTAGTTTGGTAGTAAAGGAGGAAATAATATCATGAAATATAAAAGTACTCGAAGCAGAAACCTTGAATGTTCTGCGGCAGAGGCTATAAAAATGGGGCTGGCGGCAGACGGCGGCCTGTTTGTCCCTGAGCGCTTTCCCGCATTTTCTCTGCAGGAAATAGAAGATATGAAATCCCTTAGCTATAATGGACGTGCTGTGAAAATCCTAAGCCGTTTCCTCACAGATTTTACCGAAGAAGAAATTAAAGAGTGCGTTGATGCTGCTTATAATAAGTCGAAGTTTGAAACAGAAAGCATTACACCTGTTTACAAGCTGAACCAGCAGGTGTATTTCTTAGAGCTTTGGCACGGCATAACCTGTGCATTTAAAGATATGGCACTTCAAATTTTGCCCCATCTTTTGACCAAATCAATCAAAAAAACAAACGATGACAAAACTGTCGTTATTTTGGTGGCAACCTCCGGCGATACCGGCAAAGCGGCACTGGAGGGCTTTCGGGATATAGATGGAACAAAAATTGCTGTTTTTTATCCCGAAAACGGTGTTTCAAGCATGCAAAAGCTTCAAATGACCACCCAAGAAGGCGAAAATGTTGTTGTCGGCGCAATCTGCGGAAATTTTGACGATGCCCAATCGGCGGTAAAGGCTATATTTACAGATGAGGAATATAAAGCATACCTTAACAAAAAAGGATTTATGCTCTCTTCCGCCAATTCTATAAATTGGGGGCGCTTGGTTCCGCAAATTGTTTATTATTTTTCCTGCTATGCGGATATGCTTTTAAGCGAGGAAATTACCCTTGGCGAAAAGGTTAATTTTGTGGTGCCCACGGGTAATTTTGGCGATATTTTGGCGGGATATTACGCCATGCTTATGGGGCTTCCCGTAAACAAGCTGGTTTGTGCTTCAAACAAAAACAATGTCCTTACGGACTTTATAAACACCGGCATATACAATAGGAACAGAACTTTCTATACAACCTCGTCACCTTCCATGGATATTTTAATTTCCAGCAACTTGGAAAGGTTTTTATATGATATTACAGGTAATGACTGCGCAAGGGTAAAAGGCTGGATGGAGGAGCTTGCTGCGGAAGGCAGGTATGAAATTCCGGATATAAGCAAGCAAAAGGTCAAAGAAATTCTTTGGGGAGGGTATTGCGGCGAAGAGGATACGCTTCTTGCCATTAAAGACACCTTCGAGGCATATGGATATGTAATGGACCCTCACACTGCTGTGGCTAAAAATGTTTACGACCAGTATTTTTTCGAAACAGGGGACACTACAAAATCGATAATTTTATCAACCGCCAGCCCTTTTAAATTTAACAGGGATGTTTTAAAGGCCCTTACGGGCGGCGTGGCAGAGGATGCTGACGAATTTTCTTTGCTTGACGATTTGGCGAAAATTTCCGGCATGAAAATTCCTCAATCGCTTGCGCAATTGAAATCAAAGTCTGTAAGGTTTGACGAAACTTTGAAAAAAGCCAATATGCGTGATTTTGTAAATAAAAGCCTTGGTATAAATTAGGCCTTATAAGGTTCAAAAGAAGCAATGCCTCTTTCTTTTGAAGAAAGAGGCATTCGGAAGTTTGGCTATCTGCTGTTTTTTGGCTTGTAAGTTATACAGTCTGCACTGCTGCTGCTTTTTTCACTTACCTGAATATATTCCGCCGCGCATTTTTCTTTTGTGTTGTATGCGCACTGCACCACTGTACAGTTAATTTCAGGTATAACTTTTGCATGACTCATTTTATATCACTCTCCCATAGATATTTTATGAGATTTTGTATTTATTATACCGTAGAAACAGGAGAAGTTTTATGGCGCTTTTTGCTATTTCGGATTTGCATTTGTCTCTTGGAACAGACAAGCCTATGTATGTTTTTGGCGATAATTGGAAGGACTATGAGTCGAAGCTTAAAAAAAATTGGGAAGATTGTGTATGTGATGAAGATTTTGTCATTATAAACGGCGATAATTCGTGGGCTACATACCTTGAAAACGCCAAAGACGATTTTGCTTTTATAAACAGCTTGCCCGGCAAAAAAATTTTAACCAAGGGAAATCACGATTATTGGTGGACAACCATGAAAAAAATGAATGATTTTTGCAGGGAAAACGGCCTTGATACCATTAGTTTTTTGCAAAACAATCATTTTATGTATGGCGATATGGCTATTTGCGGCACCCGTGGCTGGCAGCTAACCTGCGGCGATGAGCAGGATTTGAAAATCCACAGCAGAGAGCTTGAAAGGCTAAGACTTTCGTTTAACTCTGCAAAGGCTTCAACCCCGGCGCAAATAATAGTTGCCCTGCATTACCCGCCGGACGAGGCTTTCAAAGCCTTGATGCAGGAGCATGGTGTTACCCAGTGTTATTACGGGCATCTTCACGGGAATTCTCACCGGCTTGCGCTTGTGGGTATGTCAAATAGCATAAAATATCAATTGGTTTCGTGTGATTTTTTGGACTTTAAGCCGTTTAAAATATGTTGAAATATATTTTGAAAATATGGTATAATTAATAAGTATGAAAAAATTTAGGAGGAGTAAATAATGGCGGTTAGTTTGGAAAAGATTCAGGACAATACAGCGGAATTTAAAATAGAAGTGGATTCTGCAAAATTTGAAGAGGGGATAAACAAGGCGTTTTTAAAAAATGCAAGTCGTTTTTCGGTCCCCGGCTTTAGAAAGGGCAAGGCACCAAGAAAAATAATCGAACAATATTATGGCGAAGGCATTTTTTATGAAGATGCAATTAATATAATTTTCCCTGAAGTGTATGATGCGGCTGTGCAGGAGCTTAAAATTGAGCCGGTGGACAGACCCGAGGTTGATATTGACGAGCTGGACGGTGAAAAAGGACTTGTTTTAAGTGTAAAGGTTACCGTAAAGCCGGAGGTTAAGTTAGGCAAATACCAAGGTATAGAAATAAAAAAAGTTGAGTATAATGTTACAGATGAAGACGTGGAAGCCGAGCTTAAGAGGGCTCAGGACAGAAACGCAAGGATTATAACCGTTGACAGCAGAAGCGTTCAAGAGGGCGATATTGTAACCATTGACATTCAAGGCTTCAAGGACGGAGAGCCTTTTGAAGGCGGCGAAGGAAAAGGTTATGAGCTTACCATAGGCTCGGGACAGTTTATTCCCGGCTTTGAAGAGCAGCTAATCGGCAAGGAGGCCGGCGCGGAAACGGAAGTTAAGGTAACATTCCCCGAAGATTACCATGCAGAGGACTTAAAAGGCGCAGATGCTGTATTCAAAGTTAAAATCCATTCCATAAAAATGCGAGAACTACCCGCCCTTGATGACGAGTTTGCAAAGGATATTTCTGAATTTGACACCCTTGAGGAATATAAAAATGATTTAAAAGCAAAGCTGGAACAGCAGGCGGAGCGCAGACAGAAAAACGAAACGGAAAATATGGCTGTGGAAGCGGTTGTGGAAAATGCAGAGGTTGACATTCCTCAATGCATGATAGACGAGCGCATTGAAGCTATGATTCGTGATTATGAAATGAGCCTTATGCAGCAAGGGATAAACCTTGACAGATATTTTGAAATAACACAAACGAGCATGGACGATTTGAAAAAGCAGTTCGATGAGCAGGCAAAGGTAAGGGTTAAGACAAATCTTGTTTTGGAGGCAATTGTAAAGGCCGAGAACATAGAGGCTTCCAAGGAGGAAGTTGAAGAGGAATACGCAAGCCTTGCCGAAGCTTATAATATGAATGTGGAAGATGTTAAAAAATATGTTGTGGCGGATGAGCTTTCCGCTAATGTAAAGTTTAGGAAAGTTGTTGAAATGATTGTAGCAAAAGCGAAAGTGAAATAATATAAATAGAAGGAGAGGGGAAATTATGAGCTTAGTGCCAATAGTAGTTGAACAAACCAATCGTGGCGAGAGGTCCTACGATATTTTTTCAAGATTACTTAAAGACAGGATAATATTCCTTGGCGAAGAAGTAAATGATGTAACAGCAAGCCTTGTTGTTGCGCAAATGCTTTTTTTGGAGGGTGAGGACCCGGATAAAGACATTAACTTTTACATCAACAGCCCCGGCGGTTCAATAACCTCAGGAATGGCCATATACGACACAATGCAGTTTATCAAATGCGATGTTTCAACAATTTGCGTGGGCATGGCAGCCAGCATGGGTGCATTCTTGCTTGCCGCAGGCACTAAAGGCAAGCGCTTTGCACTTCCCAACAGCGAAATTATGATTCACCAGCCGTCAGGCGGCATGAGGGGTCAGGCGACGGATATGAAAATCCACACAGACAGGATTATAAAAATCAGAAAAAATTTAAACGAACTTCTGTCGAAACACACAGGTCAGCCCCTTGAGGTAATCGAGCGCGACACAGAGCGTGATAATTTCCTTTCCGCCAGCGAAGCTGTTGCTTATGGCTTGGTGGATAAAGTATTGGAAAAACGTCTGTAGCTTAAATATATTGGAGTGATTAAATGAGCAAGCATGATAATGGCAGGACGGTAAGATGCTCTTTTTGCGGCAAGCATGAGGACCAGGTAAAAAGGCTTATTACCGGACCCGGAGAGGCTTATATCTGTAATGAGTGTGTAGAGCTTTGCTTTGACATAATTACAGAAAACGATTATGAAGACATTGCTGCCGCAAGCTATGCCGACATTCCCAAGCCCAAGGAAATATACAGCATTTTGGATGAATATGTTGTAGGGCAGTCGGCGGCTAAAAAAGCTTTGTCGGTGGCTGTTTATAACCATTACAAAAGAATTGGCGAGGAGTCTTTTGGTGATGTGGAAATCCAAAAGAGCAATATTTTGCTTTTAGGCCCCACCGGTTCCGGAAAAACACTTCTTGCACAAACCCTTGCTAAAATATTAAACGTTCCCTTCGCCATTGCAGACGCCACTTCCCTTACAGAAGCCGGCTATGTGGGCGAGGACGTTGAAAATATATTGCTAAAGCTGATACAAGCGGCGGACTATGATATTGAAAGCGCCGAAAGAGGCATTATATACATTGACGAAATTGACAAAATTACACGCAAAAGCGAAAATCCTTCGATAACCCGTGATGTTAGCGGTGAGGGCGTGCAACAGGCGCTTCTTAAAATTCTTGAAGGAACGGTTGCGTCGGTGCCTCCTCAAGGCGGCAGAAAGCACCCCCACCAGGATTTTCTGCAAATTGACACAACAAATATTTTATTTATATGCGGCGGCGCTTTTGATGGCCTTGACAAAATAATAGAAAACCGTATAGGAAAAAAAGCTTTGGGCTTTGGCGCAGAAATCGTCAGCAAAAACGATAAGGAAATTGGCGATGTTCTTCGCAAGCTTGTGCCTCAGGACCTGCTAAAATACGGACTGATACCCGAGTTTGTAGGCAGGCTTCCCGTGGTTACGGTTTTGGATTCGCTTGACGAGGAGGCTTTGGTGAAGATTCTTACAGAGCCTAAAAACTCTTTGGTTAAGCAATACAAAACGCTTTTTGAGATTGATGATGTTGTGCTTGAGCTTGAGCCCGAGGCTCTTAGGGCAATTGCAAAAAAAGCGATAGAGCGCGACACTGGTGCAAGGGGTCTTCGTGCCATTATGGAAGAATCTATGATGGATTTAATGTTCGAGATTCCTTCCAACCAAAAAATTGAAAAAGTTACTATAACTGCGGATTTCATTACAGATGGTGCCCAGCCGAAAATTTCTGTTACAGAAAACAGAAAGCCTTTAAATCGTGCTGCGCAGCGCAAATCCAAAATAAAAAAAGAGTCCGTATCTTAAAAACAAAAGCCTTCTTTGTAAGGGGCGCCGGGAGTTTTAAAAATCTTCTTCGCCCCAATACCAAGACGGCTTTTTAATGGATATGTATATTAAAAAATCATAAGGCTTGCTTTGCAGCCCAAATCCAAAACTTTAACTACGGAGGATAAAATGAGTATAGCTAATATTATAACGTTGCTTGGCGGTCTTGGCATGTTTCTTTACGGCATGGACAAAATGAGCGAAAACTTAGAGCGCGCAGCAGGGGATAGATTGCAAAAAGTTATTGAAATGCTTACAAGCAACATATTCAAAGGTATCTTAATAGGCGCAGTTGTTACGGCAATCATTCAAAGCAGCAGTGCTACGACCGTTATGGTTGTAGGCTTTGTTAATGCCGGCATTATGAGCCTGGCTCAAGCTGTTGGGGTTATCATGGGCGCAAATATCGGTACCACCATGACAGCTTGGATTATTTCATTGGGAGATTTATCAGGTGTCCTGTCAATATTCAAGCCAAGCTTCCTGGCGCCTGTGTGCTTAATAGTTGGCGTGGCTTTATCCATGGTATTTTCTAAAAATAAAAAGCTCAACGACTATTTGGGAATACTAATTGGTTTTGGTCTTTTGTTTTTAGGTATGCTCACCATGGAGCAGTCCGTATCCGTTTTAAAAGACCTGCCAAGATTTCAAGAGGTTTTTTCTTCTTTTAAAAATCCCGTTTTAGGTGTGTTGGTTGGAGCGGGTGTTACCGCCATAATCCAAAGCAGCAGCGCATCGGTGGGTATATTGCAGGCAGCGGCGGCAGCGGGTCTTGTCACTTTTTCCGCAGCTGTTCCGATTGTTATGGGACAAAATATCGGCACCTGCGTAACTGCTCTTTTGTCCAGCATAGGCGCCAACAAAAATGCAAGGCGCGCGGCTATGCTTCATTTGTATTTTAACCTTATTGGAACGGTTGTCATTATGGCTTTAATATACATAGCCAAAAGCACGATTGGTATCGGTTTTTGGGACAGCATTGTTTCCCGTACCAACATTGCCCAGTTCCATACGGTATTTAATGTTACCAACACCATCATTTTACTTCCTGCAACCCGTCTTCTTGTCTGGCTTGCCAACAAAACTGTAACAGGCGGTCAGGAAGAGGCAATTACAAAATACATCGACAACAGGTTTTTATCCACTCCATCCCTTGCCCTTTCTCAAACGATGAAGGAAATCCTGCGCATGGGGCATATAGCGCAGGAGAATGTCATGCTTACCGAGCAGCTTATTTTAAACAAGGACAAGTCCGTTGTGGATAAAATTATTAAGAACGAAGAAACCATAGACACCCTTGAAACGGAGCTTACAATATATCTTACCAAAATTGCGGAAAAGCAAGTAAATGTTGAGGACAACAGGATTATTCCGGGGCTTTTCCATACAATAAACGATTTAGAGCGCATCGGTGACCATGCCATGAACATTATGGAAATTGCTGTGGATACCTACGAGAGGAAATGCGAATTTTCCGACACGGCGCAAAACGAGCTTTCCACACTTTACGAGTGTACTTATAAAATCATTGATATAACCTTGATGGCATATAAAGAGGACAGTGTGGAAATTGCCCAGAAAATAGAGCCTTTGGAAGAAGTTATCGACGAAATCATAGAAAGCCTTAAAGAAAGGCATGTAAAAAGGGTTATTAACATGGAATGCAACGTTCAGTCAAGCTATAATTTCATGGAGCTTTTAAACAACTTCGAGCGTATCGGCGACCACTGCTCGAACATTGGCATTTCCACAATTCAGCGAAATGACAAATCGGTCAGCGCCAACTTCCACGAGTATTTGCAAAAGCTTCACGAGAATGCGGACGAGTCATACAAAGAAAACTACAAAAAATACCTTGAAAGATATCAGATTTAGGAGAAAAAATGAAAGAAAAAACCTTAAAGGTATTGGAATTTGACAAAATAAAAGAGCTTTTGGCAAAAGAAGCGACAAATGATTTTTCACGCAAGATGGCAATGGATTTGTTGCCATCTTGTGATATTTCTCATGCAGCCGCTTTGTATAAAGAACTTTCGGAAACCCTTGACCTTTATGTAAAGCATGGCATGCCACAGATTTTTGGAATGAAGGACATATCAGCCGCCCTTCGCAGAAGCGAGGTGGGCGGTGCTTTGAATGCTGCGGAGCTTTTGGATGTGGCATTGGTACTTAAAATTACAGGAAATCTTTTATCTTATTACAATGAAAACAACGAGGATTCTCTTTCCATAGACAAGTATTTCGGCATGCTTTCGCCAAATCGCAAGCTGGAAAATTCTATTTTCGAGGCAATTATTTCAGAGGACGAAATTGCAGACGACGCAAGCCCGAACCTTCGTGGCATAAGGCGGCAAATACTTAATACCCACGAAAAAATCAGGGGGCATTTAAACAACATTATCCACAGCAGTCATTATCAAAAATATCTGCAAGAGCCTATAATCACAATTCGTGGAGGAAGGTATGTTGTCCCCGTTAAAGCAGAGTATAGAGCCGAATTTGGCGGCATAGTCCATGATATGTCTGCAACCGGCTCCACTGTTTTTATAGAGCCGGGTGCCGTTGTGGCGGCAAATAACACCCTTCGGGAGCTTGCCGCAAGGGAAAAGGCGGAAATTGAGCGTATTTTGGCGGAGCTTTCCGCAAAAGTTGCCGAAATGGCAGACGCACTTTTTGTAAACCAAAGGGTAATCGCCGAGCTGGACTTTTTGTTTGCAAAAGCAAAGCTTGCGACAAAGCTAAAGGCGGTAATACCTGAGATAAACGACAAGGGGATTGTTAACATCATAAAGGGCAGGCACCCGCTTCTTGACGAAAAGAAGGTTGTGCCTATTACCGTTTATTTGGGCGAAAGCTTTAAAACCCTTGTTATTACAGGGCCGAATACGGGCGGAAAAACCGTTTCGCTTAAAACGGTGGGGCTTTTTAGCCTTATGGCGGCATCCGGGCTGGCTGTGCCGGCGGCGGACGGGACGCAGCTTTGCATTTTTGACAGAGTTTTTGCGGATATTGGCGATGAACAAAGCATTGAGCAATCCCTTAGCACATTTTCCTCCCATATGACCAATATTGTCAGCATTTTAAGCAATATTACCGAAAAGTCCCTGGTACTGTTTGACGAGCTTGGCGCCGGCACCGACCCTACCGAGGGCGCAGCGCTGGCTATTGCCATTTTAAAATATGTCAAGGATTTTGGGGCATGCACTGTTGCAACTACCCACTACAGCGAGCTTAAGCTTTATGCCCTATCCACCGAAGGCGTGGAAAACGCTGCCTGTGAATTTGATGTAAACTCCCTTAAGCCTACTTATAGGCTTTTAATTGGCGTTCCGGGCAAGAGCAATGCGTTCGCCATATCAAAGCGCCTTGGGCTTCCCGAGTTTATCATAGACAGCGCAAACAAGCATTTAACGGAAGAGAGCATACGTTTTGAAGATGTTGTAGCCAATTTGGAAAAAAACAGGCAGGAAGCGGAAAAAGAGCGTGAACAAGCCCAAAGGCTGCGTTTGGAGGTTGAAAGCCTTAAAAAGGAGCTTGAAGCGGAAAAAGCAAAGCTTTTGCGTGCTAAGGAAAAGCTGGCAGATAATGCAAAGCGTGAGGCTAAAGCGGTTTTGGAAAACGCAAAGCGGGAAGCGGAAGAAGTTATAAACAGCATAAAAGAGGCTCAAAAGCTAAAAGACAAAAAAGAGCTTGACAGGGCATTGGCCCAGTCGAAACAAAGGCTGATTGAAGGCATTAAAAAAATGGATAAGCCCAGGCCGCAAAAAAGAGCCAATGTTGGCGCCCCGCCCAAAAACCTTTTGGCAGGCAGCAGCGTGTACCTTTTGGACATCGGGCAAAACGGCATTGTTGTGTCCCCGCCCAAGGACGATGGAAGTGTTACCGTGCAGGTGGGGATAATGAAAATAAATTCCCATATTTCAAACCTGCGCCTTGTGCAGGAGCAGGAAGTAAAAAAACCGACTCCCGCCACTAAAGGAAAATCCGGCTCACTGCGCTCTGATTCAATAAAAAGTGAAATAGACCTTCGCGGCACCACTGTTGACGAGGCGCTTATCTTAACTGAAAAATATTTGGACGATGCATACCTTGCCTCCCTAAACACAGTTACAATTATTCACGGCAAGGGTACGGGGGCTTTGCGCCAGGGAATCCATAATATGCTAAGGCGAAACCCACATGTTAAGTCTTTTCGCCTTGGTACGTTCGGCGAAGGCGAAAGCGGCGTGACCATTGTTACGTTAAAGCCTTGACAATATTTCCTTTAAATTATATAATAACTTTTAACATCGTGGCTGTATAAAGAAAAGGTTGGTGAAGCATGGCTTTTTTAAAACTGGAATTAAAATCGGAAATGCTAAACAGCGAAACTTCCGTAAATATCATTCTCCCTGAAAAGAGGATAAAAGGAAAGCCCCTTCCGACTGTTTATCTGCTCCATGGCTTTACCGGCGGCGAAAACTCGTGGTGCAGGCAAACATCCCTTGCCCGCTATGTAAGGTATAAGAACGTGGCTGTTGTAATGCCCAATGGATTCAACAGCTTTTATACGGATATGGCAAATGGTGTTTACAATTGCTACAGCTATATTATAAAAGAGCTAATCCCTTTTTGTATAGAAAATTTTAATCTTTCGCCCAAAAGGGAGGACACATATGTTGCAGGAATTTCCATGGGCGGTTATGGGGCGTTTAAGCTTGCCCTTTCAAATCCCCATATGTTTGGCGCGGCGGCATCATTTTCCGGAGCAATGGATATGAAGCGCCTTGCCGGCGAAAATGATATGTCCATGGTTTTTGACAAGCCTGTAGAAGGCTCTGAAAACGACCTTTTTTATTTGGCGGAAACAATCGGCCATGTAAAGCCAAGGCTTTATCAATGGTGCGGCACAGAGGATTTTTTATATCAAGACAATATCAAATTCAGAGATTTTATAAAAAACAAGGGCTTTGACTATACATATAAAGAAGGCCCGGGAGACCATGAGTGGAAGTTTTGGGACGAACAACTTCGCAAGATTTTTTCATGGTTTGGCATAGCAAACAATCCTAAATCGGAAAGGAATTGAAAAAAATGAGTGTATTTAGCGAATTGGAGCAAAGAGGGCTTATTGCCCAAATGACACACCCGGAAGAGATAAAAAGGCTTCTTGAAAACGAAAAAGTTTGCTTTTATATCGGTTTTGACCCTACTGCCGACAGCCTGCATGTTGGTCATTTTCTGCAAATGGTGGTTATGGCGCATATGCAAAAGGCTGGGCATATCCCCATTGCTCTTATGGGTGGCGGAACAGGCATGATAGGCGACCCCTCCGGCAGAACCGATATGCGTGCAATGCTGACGGAGGAAACCATAAAGCACAATATTTCCTGCTTTAAAAAGCAAATGGGGAATTTTTTAGACTTTTCCGATGGTAAGGCAATTATGGTCAACAATGCCGATTGGCTTATGGACCTTAAATATAT
>JAQVDK010000067.1:0-5816 GCA_028697835.1 Eubacteriales bacterium
TAATTATATCACCTGTGAAATTAAACGTCAAGAAAGGAGAGCTTTAAATGCAGTCTAATAATCTGCCGGATTGGCAAAACATGAACATTGTCCACCGGGGAAGGCTTAAGTCCCACTGCACTTTAATGCCTTTTGAAAGCTTTGAGGATGCATTGGCAGGCGAGCGGGGAAATAGCAGGTTTTTTAAGCTGTTAAACGGACAGTGGAAATTCTTTTACACGCAAGCTTGTGCAATGGCACCCGAAGGCTTTGAATCGCCGGATTTTAACGTTGATGACTGGGCGGATATTACAGTTCCCGGCTGCTGGCAATTTTGGGGATATGGCATTAAAAACTATTTGAACGTAAGGTATCCATTCCCTGTGGACCCTCCCTTTGTTCCAAACGAAAACGCAGTTGGCTGCTATCGCAGGGAGTTTGAAGTTCCAAAAAGCTGGAGCGGCAAAGACGTCCACATTCACTTTGGCGGGGTTGCTTCTGCGTTTCATCTATGGCTAAACGGCGAGTTTGTAGGGTTTAGCCAGGGAAGCCACCTGCCGTCGGAATTTGATTTGACTCCATACATAAAAGAAGGAAAAAACACAGTTGCCGTAAAGGTTTACCAGTGGAACTACGCAAGCTATTTAGAGTGTCAGGATATGTGGCGGTTTAACGGAATTTTTCGCGAGGTTTACCTGCTTGCAAGGGATAAAAGCTACATAAACGACATCTACTACACAACTGTTTTTGACGAAAAATACGAAAACGCAACACTTAGCCTTAAAATCAAAATAAAAAATCCCAACCCAAATGATAGCTTAAACATTTCTTTGTTGGACGACAAAAACGAAACTATATTCACAGCCAAACAGGCAAGTGGCGAGGTTGTAAGCCTTTCAAAGGAAATCAAGTCGCCTAAAAAGTGGAATGCGGAAGAGCCAAACCTTTATAAGCTGGTTGTTGAATTGCAAAAGGACAAAGCAGCAGAATTTTGCAAGGTTAACGTGGGCTTTCGCCAAGTGGAAGTAAAAAATTCCGTCCTTTTGGTAAACGGAAAGAAGGTTAAGCTAAAGGGTGTAAACAGGCACGACACCCACCCCGATTTGGGATACGCTGTTTCCCTTGATGCCATGACTTTTGATATAACCCTTATGAAACAGCACAACATTAACACCGTAAGAACCGCCCACTATCCCAACGACCCAAGATTGCTTGACCTTTGCGACATTTACGGTCTTTACGTTATAGACGAAACGGACATTGAAACCCATGGCTTTGGATATATAGAAAACATCAGCCAAATTTCCGACGACAAAGCTTGGGAGCATCTTTATATCGACAGAATAGAGCGCATGGTGGAAAGGGATAAGAACCATCCTTCCATTATTATGTGGAGCCTTGGGAACGAATCCGGAAGCGGCTGCAACCACAGAGCAATGTCCAAATGGATAAGGGAAAACGAGCCGTCTCGGCTTATACACTATGAAGGCTCATGTCTGGATGAGGACAAAAGCCATATAGATGTATATAGCAGAATGTATGCCGATGTAGAGTATTGCAAGGACTTTGGAGAAGGAAATAGCGGTCCCCTTCCCTTGTTCCAATGCGAGTATGCCCACGCTATGGGAAACGGCCCGGGGTCTTTGCAGGATTATCAAGACTTGTTCTATAAATATGACAATATAGCAGGCGGGTGCATTTGGGAATGGGCAGACCATGGAATGCGCGAGTTTGATGAAAACGGAAAAGAATATTTTAAATACGGCGGTGACTATGGCGACTGGCCCCATGACGGAAACTTCTGTATTGATGGACTTTGCACTCCTAACAGAGTCCCCCACACAGGACTTATCGACTTTAAAAAGGTTATAGAGCCCGTCCATGTCCATGATGCAAACTGCCAAAAGGGCGATATAAAAATAACCAACAAATACGATTTTTTAGACCTTTCCCACCTTATTGGATATTGGAATCTATGCAGGGACGGCAAGGTTATTCAAAGCGGACTTTTAGAGGATTTTAACGTGGCCCCCCACGCAAGCCGTATAGTGAATGTTCCTTTTAACAAAGAGCTGCTTGTTGATAATCACGAATACATTCTAAACTTTAGCTTTAGGCTTAAAAATGATACATTATATGCAAAGGCGGGCCACGAGGTGGCATATTCCCAAATTATCATGCCAATTGCTTGGGAAAAAGAAAAAATCGCTTCAGACTACAATCTTACAGCGGAAGAAACAAAGGGCGAAATTATTGCCAAAGGCAGTGGCTTTAAGGTTTCCTTCTGCAAAATCAAAGGCACTATAAAATCTCTGTCCCTTGGCAACAAAGAGATTATAAACAAAGGTCCAATCCTTAACGTTTGGTGGGCGCCAACGGATAACGACAAAAGCGCAGGCCGCGGATTTGAAAAGTCTTGGCTTAAGGCAGGGCTTGACCGTCTGCAGCATTATGTGAAAAATGTATCCATAAAAGAAAAAACAGATACCCGCCTGACGGTTGAAATATCGGCATACCTTGCAACTCCTTCGTTTATGCCTGCATTTAAGGTAAACTACTTATATACGGTGCATGGAAACGGAGATATAATTTTAACATCCGATGTTAAGCCGCAGGAAGTAAAACACGAAGTGAAGCTGCCAAACCTTCCTAAGATAGGGCTTCAAATGGTTTTGGAAAAAGGATTTGACAATATGTCCTGGTACGGCAGGGGACCTCACGACAGCTATCCCGACAAAAAATCCGGCGCAATGATAGGAATTTACTCCAAAAAGGTGTCGGAGCAGTTTGAAAACCATGTTTTCCCACAAGAAAACGGTAACAAAAGCGATGTGCGCTGGGCTGCCCTTACCGACATTAGGGGTGCAGGGCTGTTTGCAGACGGCAGCGAGCTTATAAACGTAAGCGCAAGGCATTATACGGATAAAAACCTGACAGAAGCAACCCACACAACCGACCTTAAGGAAATCGAGCAGGTTGTTTTAAACATAGACCATAAGGTATCAGGCGTTGGGACAGCAAGCTGCGGCCCCGCTACGCTGGAAAAATACCGTGTCTATCCTGAGGACACTTCCTTCACCATCAGGCTTCGGGCTTTTTCAAAGGACGCTTTGTCCCCCGAGAGTATTTATAAAACCATCTCAAAATAAATTAAAATATCACTTAAAAACCGCAAATTGCTCGCCGGAGCGCAAAAAACAGGGCGTTGGAATCTATATTCCAACGCCCTGTTTTTCTTATATTTAAATATGTCTATGTAATAAAATCAGCCGGTTTGGTCTGCCGAGAATATGGGCAAAGTCATCTGCTCAATTTTGTCTTAACGTCTTTTAAGCCCACAGCTTAAGCCAAGCCGATTTTTTGCAATATATCAGCCAAATTGGATATTTTCAGTTTTGATAAAAATTTATGTAAATAGGGGTAGCCAAACCATCTAAAATATGTTAAAATAGTATTGTTGTCGCGCGCAATGTTCGAGAAAAATATAGCCATATTAAAATCAGGCGGCTTAAAAACTGTTTTGCCATGCCTTCTTTCAATACATATTTTATAAATCCAAGCTATAAATTTATACAAAGAGATAAATTTCCGTTAACAATTATAAAAACGCTACTTTTTTCCATTTTATTTTATACAGCTTGGGCTTTTTAAACGCCGCAGCTTTTATCAAAGCCTTGGCACTTTAAATTACCGTTTAATTTTAACAGAAAGGAAATGGTTCATGCAATATTTACTTATAGGTGTTATCTTTATTCTTGCGCTTTTTGCCATCCACTTTTCCAACAAGTGGGGGATACCTGCGCTGCTTTTATTTACCGTACTTGGAATAATCTTTGGTGCAATGGGTATTGAATTTGATGATTTTGAATTTTCCTATAACTTTTCCACCGTTGCGCTTATGGTCATAATGTTTTATGGCGGCTTTGGCACCAATTGGAACATGGCAAAGCCGGTTGCAAAAGAATCAATTATACTAAGTTCCTTGGGCGTTGTGGCAACCGCCTTGATTACAGGCTTGTTTTTGCATTATGTGTTAGGGTTTAATTTTTTGGAAGGTATGCTTATAGGCTCCATCGTCGGCTCCACCGATTATGCCACAGTTTCAAACATATTACGCTCAAAAAACCTTAACCTCAAATACTACACAGCACCTCTGCTTGAGCTTGAAAGCGGCTCTAACGACCCTACCGCCTATACAATGACCATGGTGTTTTTATCTTTAATAATAGGTTCGAAGGTGTCTGCTCCGATTATAGTTCTAACGCAAGTAGCCCTTGGCATTGGTATGGGCTTTGCCTTTGCGTGGGTTGTTGGAAAATTGCTCAAACATCTTCCTATTGAAGCAGACGGGCTTTATGCCGTATTTATGGTTTCTGCAATGCTTATTGTATATTCCGTAACGGACTTTCTTGGAGGAAACGGTTATCTGGCGCTTTATATTTTAGGTATTTACCTTGGAAACATGGAGTTTAGGGGTAAGCGTGACATTGTGTTTTTCTTTGATGGTTTTACCCAAATTATACAGATTGGACTATTTTTCATCTTGGGCTTGCTGTCTAATTTTTCAAAATTCATTTCTGCCCTGCCAATTGCATTTGTTATCACCATGTTTATGGCAATTATTGCACGACCGGTATCTGTTTATGCTCTTATGCTGCCGTTTCACCTTAAGTTTAACCAGCTTAACTTCATCTCTCTTGCGGGAATTCGCGGTGCTGCCGCCATCGCCTTTGCAATTTTGGCAACAAGCAAAGGCCCCCAATTTTCCGTAGATATTTACCATATAGTGTTCGGTATATGCGTGTTTTCTTCGCTGATTCAGGGCTCTTTAATGCCGCCTGCCTCAAGAAAATGGAAAATGCTTGACCCGAACGATACGGTTTTGAAAACCTTTAACTACTACCAAAACAAAGCCGACATCGGCTTTTTGCAAGCTAAAATCCGTCCTAACAGCAGTATAATTGGTCGCCAGGTAAAGGATTTAAATTTCTCCTTTGACCTTATCGTTGCCAAAATTGAACGAAATGGCAAAACAATTATCCCCAGGGGGCATATAACCATAGAGGAAAACGACGTTGTTGTTCTTGGCGGAGAGATGCACTTTGACGAAACCGGGCAAGACCTTATTGAATTTACCATTCCAAAGGGACATCAATGGGCAAACAAACACATAAAAGACTTGGATTTGCATCATGACCGCCTGATTGTCATGGTACAGCGTGAAGGCAGCGATGTTATTGTCCCAACCGGAGATACTTTGCTTTTAGAGGACGATAAGGTGATTGTGCTTAAATTAGATGAGAGTGTAAGCTCCGATGTATAACAAAAAATACACAGGCTTTATAAAATGCATTCAGTATTAATTTCAGGCATATAAAACTCCTCATATGTTCAAAAACTTTTGGCTCTATGGCAAAACTTGCTATAGAGCCAAAAATGTTGTAATTGCATGCGAAATGGTGTATAATATTATTGAAGGGATATTTTTATTTTTTTGAAAGGGGTGTCTTTTTTGGGAAAGCTGGTCAGCAAGATGTTAAACGCGGCAAAAAAGTATAATGCATGGGACTACACATGGTTTAAGCTTACTCTTTGCTCTCTTGGCATACTTCTTGGGGCATACTTTTCAGAGTTTTTCTTAAAATACATTTCCATAGTATGGGCAGTGTTTATTATTACATACCTCTGGGTCATTTACAAGACACTTATTAAGTACAAAGAATAAAGGCTATATATTAAATATCAAGGTGGCATATGCCTCCTTGATATTTTTATTTCTGTTTTTGGTTTAATCCATAATTTTAAGGCTTCAAGATAGTCGAAATTACCTTTTTCCC
>JAQVDK010000067.1:5916-9810 GCA_028697835.1 Eubacteriales bacterium
CTTTTTCCCGGGCGGCAAAATGACCTTGGCACCCAAGTGGGCGCTATACGCAATATACCGCCTTGCGCTAACAAACTTTTCGATAGTCACATTCAAATACTTTCCCTTTTAAAAAACAACTTTATACATATCAAATACTGTAAGCGGTTTTGTTTGGAAGCAAATGTACCTTCCGTCGTAGTTAAAATCAATTTTCTCGCTTTTTGGAAGAAGGATAATCTTTTTGGGCAAGGCGTTGTACCTTATTTTTATTTCAAAGCCATTTACCGTCTGTGGGTTGCATGATTCGTTAAGGAGTACTGTACCAACCAGAAAATCCTGCCCGTTTTTAAAGGTTACAAGCTCCACCTGCTTTGGTGCATTGCTTCGAATAGTAAGCATTTCTTTGTCCAGTGCCGCAAAAATAAGGTTTAGCAAAATCTTTTTATATTCCCCGATTTCCAAATGCTCGATAGGAGCAGCAGACCACATAACCGTACCTTTTCCAAAACTTTTTTTAATAATAGCCGGAATATTTGTTGAGATTCCGGGCGGATTGGAATGTATGGAAGCAAATTTGTTGTCATTTGGATTAGTATATGGAAGGGTTACATATGCAAGCACATCACCTTCCGCCACTCCTGTTACAACAGGAATTCTTCCGCCAAAGGGCAGGGGATATTTTTCGTTAAAATATTCAAATATGCCTTGTGCATTACTACTTGGAGCTATGTAAACCACATTTTCGTCTGTAACCCTTTCCACGCTTGCACCTATTAAAGCTTTTATCAGAGCTTTGTTGCCTCTGCCGCTAAAATAAAGGACTCCCCCATCTCTTACATATTCCACAAGCCGGTCATTATCATATTCATCTTCACATGTCAGGCAAGATGCAATCACAGCCTTGTATGCGGATAAATCATGCCATCCCCCTGTCACGCCAACGCTGATGTTGTTTTCAATCATGGTTTTGACTGCTTGTACGGCGCAGGAATGATTGGAATAGCTATTACCATCTAAGGTGAACTTGCTTCTTAAGCTATAATAAATGCCAATATCCTCTACCATTTCTCCTTGCATATATGGCTCGTATTGACTCTGATGCTCAAAAATCTTTCCTATTTTCTCATACACCCTTCCATCCATTGTTCCAATGGGGTCGATAGCATCAATAACAAGGGTTGCACCGTGATGTGCACAAGTTAAAAACACGGACGAAGCCATTTCAGCATCGGATTTTGTAATTGTGTGGCTGCTAAGGTTTGGTTTGCAGCGCGAGAACATATATTCAAAAGGCTGGTTTTTTGTAATATTTCTATAAAATTTACAGGTGAACGACTGTGCCAGTATTCCTCCGTACAAATCACCACCTGCATAATCGCTGGCACTAAGTACTTCTTCAGCAAGCCCGCTGGTGCCCGAAGGCAAAACGGCAAATGCAACATTGTGTTCTACCGAAATCCCGGGGTGCAAGCATTTCATTTTATCGGTTACGGTTTGGGCAAATTCACCCATCCATTCACGTCTTTTACTAATATGTAGAAGCCACATTTTCTCTTCCCAGTTTTCTTCCGTAGGTATTTCCCCTCCGACTTCTTTTTTCCAACGAGTCTTACAGCTTTCACAATAGCACATATGAGGCCAAAATAGCATGTCAAAGAACATTCCGTCAAAATCGAAGAAATTATTAATCTCTTCCATTTGCCCAAACACAAATTCCCGGTATTCACTGTTGTTGGGACAACATAAACCGTAGCGGGAAGATGAAAAAGCACGCTCTGATGACAACGCCTTGCTTCGCCGCGATGTTCCATCCTGCTCCAACATGCGCCACTGTGGATATTTGTCGTGTGCCCAGTTGTTATAAATAAGGCTATAATAGCCCGTTACAGATATACCACCTTCTCTGCAAAGCTCAACTAATCGTTTCATTGCATCCTCCCTGCCAATGAATGCTTTGTGCATATGCCCCGTTTTGGTAGGAAAGTAGCAATAGCCAACATGGGATTGGAAGTATATCATAGCATTTTGGATTTTTGCCTTTTTTAAATTTTCATAATACACCTTAGGAGAAAACTCCGATAAGAAAACGCTATTCCAGTCCTCAATGTGCATATCGCATAAATGCCGCCGATAGCTTTTTTCATACCACACCTTATTAAGCCCCCCTTATTAACATATACCTTGATTTTAACATATCTGTAATGTATAATAATAGTAGTAAAAGGTTATAAAAATAGTAATTTGGGTTTTTAGGAGTATGAAAAAATGATTAATATTCATATGGAGTCGTTAAAAAAAGTTATTAGGAGTTTTTATAATATTTGTAAGATGAAAATTGTCTTGTATGACAGTAAAAGAACCTTTCTTTATTCATACCCTGATTCCATGAGCAACTTTTGTGCCGAAGTAAGAAAATGCGAAAAGCTTGCTCAAAAGTGTTTTGCATGCGATACAAAAGGGTTTGATATCTGTGACCGCACGAAGAAAAAGCATATATATACCTGCCATATGGGCCTGACCGAAGCAATTGCGCCAATATTGGAAAACGGTATTACCATAGGCTATATGATGTTGGGACAAGTTTTAGAAATCTCAAACAGAGAAAGCGTGATAAAACGATTGGACAGCCTCAGTACTCACGAAAATATTGACGTAAATGTATTAAAGAAGGAAATAACTAAAGTACAAGTTATAACTAAAGAAACTATAAACTCAGCAGCCGATATTATGGAAATGTGTGCTTGTTATCTATGGCTTAAACAAATTATCAAAGTTAACGAATACAGTACAATTCAGCATTTAAGTAGCTTTATCACCAGCAACCTTTCAGGAGATTTGTCGATAAAGACGATATGCCATTATTTGAACATATCCAAAAGCACACTTTACAAGCTTTCCACCACGTCCTTTGGTATGGGAATTTCTGATTATATCAGGCTAAGGAGGATAGAAGCAGCCAAAAACCTTATAAAGGACAATACGCTTACTATTTCGGATGTTGCCGTTAGGTGTGGCATAGAAGATGCCAATTATTTCACCAAATTCTTTAAAAAATATGTTAATATGACCCCTTCTGCATATAGAAAATTGATACATTCAGATTTTTGATGTTATCATGCCATTATGTCAGCAAAAAACGCACAAACCCCCAACAGCTTAAGAAAATCGGCTCTATACAATGCCTGCTAAAGCTTGATATGCAGCCCATAAAAAAAGCAGGCAGCGCCCAACGGACAGCGCCCAACGGACAGCGTCCGCAGGCTTATATGGGCATATGGCACACAAAATATGCAATGAGCATTTATCGCGACAATCATTTGACAGTAATTTCCTATAACGTAAAAATACCACCCAGGTGAAATAGCATCACAAACACAGTTGTTAAATACACAGGCGCTGGCAAAAGCATTTGACAATATATTTCTAAACAAAAAAATACTGTTACTTGAATATAAGTAACAGTATTTTTAAACTTAAAGATTATTGATTTTCAAATAACTGCATTATTGACTTATAAATTACCACTGCAGCTTCTGCCCTGGTTAAGTTATCCTTGGGCACAAACATATTGTCGCCTCTACCTTGAACAATACCCAGTTTTGCCAAAGTAGCAACGTATTCAGCGGCCCAATCGCCAATTTCGTCAGAGTCGGCAAAGTCAACATCGCCTGTTTCAACATCTATACCCATTGATTTGAAGGCCCTTACCAAGATGGTTGCCATTTCCTCACGTGTTATTGTTGCATTAGGTTTGAAATCTCCTTCGGGATATCCTTGTACAAGGCCGTTCTTTACAGCAATCTTGACAAATTCACTGTACCAATCATCATCACTTACGTCTGTAAAGGATACATCACCTTCGGTATCTTCAAAGCCAAATGCAGCTACGATAATCTTTGTAAACTCTGCACG